>JAQYPT010000093.1 GCA_028726625.1 Prevotellaceae bacterium
TTTCTTTTCTCAGCCAAAGGATGTGCTTATAAGCCTCGAAAATGGAGATTGGCAAGTTAAATAGTACAATAAAAAAAATATTGACAAGAAATATAGAATAAACAACTAAAAACTGTCAAGCGATTTTAGGAAAAGACAATAACCTGTAAAACGAATTTCAAACTCATTGACTTTGCCGCCCAAACCCATTGACTTTGATACCCAATCCCATTGAGTTTGCCGTTCAAACTCAATGCTATTGAAAAGTTCATGTTATGCGCTTGATTTAACGTCCTCAAACTCATCATCAATTCAGGATGGCAAAGGCTACCGCCAACGACTTGGCACGATATTTGCCTTTTACCACATATTATACACGAGTAATATAAAATGTAGCGGTGCAAGGACCTTCATGTCAATAAAAAGTAGTAACTTTGCACACCGATAACGAAAAGACAAATATGAGTAAAAAGAACAATCCATCTATCCAGATGATTGCCGATTTCGAAGGAGACATCTCAAATCTCTTTCATGTAGAAACAGAAGGCGACGTGCCTATCTTAGCAACACGCAACATGGTGATGTTCCCCGGCGTGCTCTGCCCTATTCTCATTGGTCGCGAAAACAGCCTGAAGCTGATTGAAAAAGCCAAGAAAGCCCCCAATACCATATTCGCCATATTCTGCCAAAGAGATGCAGACGTGGAAGAACCGCATCAGAAAGACTTGTACGCTTACGGTGTATACGCCCGACTGGTGCGTGTGCTGGAAATGCCGGGGCACGGACAGAACGTCACGGCCATCATTCAGGCGATGGGACGCTGCAAGCTGGAAAAGGTCACCAAGACCAAACCTTTCTTGCAGGGCTTAACGACCATTGCCCCAGAAGTATTGCCCGAACCGAACGATGAGGAATACCAAACGGCCGCAGAGGACTTCCGCAAGCAAACCATCGAGTACATCAAAGAGAACGATGATATCGCCGACGAGGCACAGTTTGCCTTGAACAACATCCAGAACAACATCCTGAGCATCAACTACATGTGCACCAACCTGCCCTTCACCAACGAGGACAAGATGAGCATGTTGGAGGCCAACTCGATGAACGAGCGCATCATGATTTCGCTGAAAGTGCTGAACAAGGAAATGCAGCTGCTTGAACTAAAGAAACAGATTCGCACGAAGACGCGTGAGGATCTGGATGAACAGCAGCGCGAATACTTCCTGCAACAGCAAATCAAGAACATCAAAGAGGAACTGGGCAACGGTGAGGGTTCGCCCGAACGCCGTGATTTGGAAGCGAAAGCCAAGAAAAAGAAATGGACGACCGAGGTGCGCGACACCTTTTACAAAGAGCTGGAGAAGCTGGAGATGTACAATCCACAAAGTCCGGAGTACAGCGTACAGCTGAATTACCTGCAAACCATGGTCAACCTTCCCTGGGGAGAATACACGGCTGACAATCTCAACTTGAAGCGCGCGCAGCGCACCTTGGACCGTGACCACTATGGCATGGAAAAGGTGAAGGAACGTATTTTGGAATACATGGCCGTGCTGCAATTGCGTGGTAACCTAAAGTCGCCCATCCTGTGTCTGTACGGACCACCGGGCGTGGGCAAGACCAGTCTGGGCAAGAGCATCGCCTCGGCCATGAAACGCAAGTATGTGCGCATCTCGTTAGGGGGCGTCCACGACGAGTCGGAGATACGCGGACACCGCCGAACGTATATCGGTGCCATGCCCGGCCGTATCATCAAGAGCTTGCAGAAGGCGGGTTCTTCCAACCCCGTGTTCATCCTTGATGAGATTGACAAGGTGACGCAGAACACCATCAACGGTGACCCATCCTCGGCACTGCTCGAGGTTTTGGATCCCGAACAGAACAGTGCCTTCCACGACAACTATCTGGATGTAGATTATGACCTGTCGCATGTGATGTTCATCGCCACGGCCAACGACCTCAACACCATTCCCCGTCCCTTGCTGGACCGCATGGAGATTATCGAGGTGAGCGGCTACATCACGGAAGAAAAGATTGAGATTGCCAAGCGACACCTGGTGCCAAGGGAACTCGAGAACACCGGACTGGACACCAACGAACCCAAAATCAAGTTCAACAAGGCATCACTGGAGAAGATTATCGAGCAATATACCCGCGAAAGTGGGGTGCGACAGCTGGAAAAGCAAATCAACAAGGCCCTGCGGAAGATGGCCTTCAACAAGGCCATGGACGGTGAGCTGGCCTATACGGACATCACGCCCGAGAAGTTAGAGTCGCTGCTTGGCAAGCCGCCTTTCTATCGCGACATCTACCAAGGCAACGACTATGCCGGCGTGGTGACAGGCTTGGCATGGACCAGTGTGGGCGGAGAGATTCTCTTCATCGAAACCTCGCTGAGCAAAGGAAAGCCCGGCAAGCTGACATTGACAGGCAACCTGGGCGACGTGATGAAAGAGTCGGCCGTGATTGCGCTTGAATACGTCAAGGCACATGTAGACGCTCTGGGCATCGACTACCGACTGTTTGAACAGTGGAACATACACATCCACGTGCCGGAAGGAGCCACACCGAAGGACGGTCCGTCGGCGGGAATCACCATTGCCACATCCATTGCCTCGGCGCTCACACAGCGCAAGGTGCGCAAGAACACCGCCATGACAGGTGAAATCACCCTCCGTGGCAAGGTTCTGCCCGTGGGTGGCATCAAGGAGAAGATACTGGCGGCCAAGCGCGCAGGCATCACCGACATCGTGATGTGCAAGGAGAATAAGAAGGATATTGACGAGATTCCGGAGAAATACCTCAAAGGTGTAGAATTTCACTATGTGGAAAACGTGCAGCAGGTATGGGACTTTGCCTTGACCAACGAGCGCGTGGAGCATCCCGTGGACCTGACTATCCAGGAACTTCCCGACAAGACCTCTACCGATCCTCACACTGTTCTGCTGTAAAGAGAGGGCAACATGACATTTGAACTGCAACATACAGACCCATCATCGGATGCACGGGCAGGCCTGATTACCACGGCGCACGGGCAGATTAAGACACCGATCTTCATGCCAGTGGGTACGGCCGGAACGGTAAAAGCGGTGCATTTCAGAGAACTGAAAGAGCAAATCAACGCACAAATCATCCTTGGCAACACGTATCACCTGTACCTTCGACCGGGACTGGACATCCTGAAGGCCGCAGGAGGACTGCACAAGTTCAATGGCTGGGATCGCCCCATCCTGACCGACTCGGGAGGGTTTCAAGTGTTCTCGCTCACCGGTATCCGCAAACTGCGTGAGGAGGGTTGCGAATTTAGGTCGCACATTGACGGCTCTAAGCATTTCTTCTCACCCGAAAGTGTGATGGACACCGAGCGCATCATCGGCGCCGACATCATGATGGCGTTTGATGAATGCCCGCCTGGTGACTGTGACTACCAATACGCCAAGACAAGTCTGGCCCTGACACACCGCTGGCTGGATCGCTGCATCAAACGATTCAACGAAACACAGCCGCTGTATGGTTACGACCAATGTCTGTTTCCCATCGTACAGGGAGCGGCGTACAAGGACCTCAGAGAGGAGTCGGCCAAGTACATTGCAGACAAGGGAGCCGACGGCAACGCCATCGGTGGTCTGGCCGTAGGCGAACCCACAGAGGTGATGTACGAAATGATTGAGGTGGTGAACGCCATTCTGCCCAAAGATAAGCCACGCTACCTCATGGGCGTGGGGACACCGCAGAACATTCTCGAAGGCATTGAGCGGGGCGTCGACATGTTCGACTGTGTGATGCCAACTCGCAACGGACGCAATGCCATGTTGTTTACCTACGAAGGCACCATGAACATGCGCAACAAGAAGTGGGAAAATGATTTCACCCCCATTGATCCCAACGGATGCGACACCGATCAGCTTTGTACCAAGGCCTACCTGCACCATTTGTTCAAGGCGAAGGAGTATTTGGCACTGCAGATAGCGTCCATTCACAATCTGGCCTTCTATCTTAGGTTGGTGACCGATGCGCGGCAGCACATCCAGCAAGGCGATTTCAGCACATGGAAGCGGGGCATCATCGAGCAGTTAGGACGAAGAATTTAAGACGAGATGAAGAGTTTCAAGACCCGCAGACGACACCGACGACTGCTCAAGGCAGGCAGATGGATGAGACGGCACTTTGCATGGCTCATCACATGGATGGCATGGCTGGGCAGAAAACTGAGCTTTTTGCGCATTCTGAACCCAAACAAGTACATCCGAAGGATAGACTGGTACATCATCAAGAAATTCATTGGAACGTACATCTACTCTATTGCGCTGATTATTGCCATCGCCATTGTGTTCGACTTCAATGAGAACTTATCAAAGTTTACCGAATACCATGCGCCGGCAAGAGCCATCATCTTCGACTATTATGCCAACTTCATCCCGTACTACTCCAACCTGTTCAGTCCGCTGTTTGTGTTCATTGCGGTGATCTTCTTCACCTCCAAGCTGGCTGGCAACTCAGAGATTATCGCCATGTTGGCATCGGGCATCTCGTTCAAACGACTGATGCGGCCCTACATGCTCTCGTGCGTACTCATCGCATCACTGTCTTATTACCTTAGTGCCTACGTCATTCCGCACGGAACCGTGATACGACAGAACTTTGAGAGTCTGTATCGAAACAGTAAGAAACGAACAGCTGCAGACAACGTTCAATTGCAAGTGGGCAAAGGGGTCATTGCCTACATTCAGCACTACGACAACAAGACCAAGCGCGGATATGGCTTCTCACTGGACAAATTTGAGAACAAGAAGCTGGTGAGTCACATGACAGCGATGGAGATTCAGTACGACACCATTGCCGACTCGAAGTATCACTGGAACGTTACCGGATGGAAAATCAGGCAACTCAAGGGGCTTCGCGAGCACATCACCAGTGGAGCCGACCTTGACACTCTCATCCAGATGGAGCCAACCGACCTGGTGTATTCCAAGGGACAGCAAGAAACGTTTACCAGTCCGGAACTAAAAGACTACATCACCAAGCAGGTGAACCGCGGATCGGGCAACGTGGTGCAATACCAAGTGGAGTACCACAAGCGCATCGCCTCATCTTTTGCGTCGTTCATCCTCACCATCATCGGTTTTTCACTGTCGTCCAGGAAGCGAAAAGGAGGCATGGGACTGTACCTCGGTTTGGGGCTGGCACTGAGTTCCTTGTACATCATGCTGCAAACCGTTTCGGCCACCTTCGCCATCAATGCCAATGCACCTCCCATCTTGGCTGCGTGGATTCCGAACATCGTCTTTGCCATGGTGGCCTACTTCTGTTACCGCAAGGCACCAAATTGATGAGGGTAAAAGTGAGTGAGCGATTACATGACATGCGCCCTTGGCACGGCGAATCTACACAAAGAAATTAACCGTCTTGCATTCACCCTGAATGATGTGAATGACAAAGGACAAATTGAAAATCAGAAAAAATGAAGTTTGAAGAATTAGAATTAAACAATAACGTATTAGACGCATTATACGACATGCGCTTTGACACTTGCACACCCGTACAAGAAAAGTGTATCCCCGAGATACTCAAAGGACGTGACGTGCTGGGTGTGGCACAGACCGGAACTGGAAAGACGGCAGCTTATCTGCTGCCCATCATGAGCAAGATAGACAGTGGCAACTACCCAGAAGACGCCATCAACTGCCTCATTATGTCGCCAACGCGCGAACTTGCTCAGCAAATAGACCAGGCCATGCAGGGTTTTGGCTATTATCTGCAAGGCGTAAGCAGCGTAGCTGTGTATGGCGGAAATGACGGAAACCGATATGACCAGGAACTGAAGAGCCTCCGCATGGGTGCCGACGTGGTGATTGCAACGCCGGGTCGCTTTATCAGTCACATGAGTCTGGGCAACGTAGACCTCAGCAAAGTGAGCTTCTTCGTATTGGATGAGGCCGACCGCATGCTGGACATGGGCTTTTCAGAAGACATCATGACCATTGCCAAAGGCTTGCCGAAGACATGCCAGACCATTATGTTCTCGGCAACAATGCCTGACAAGATTAACGAACTGGCACGTACATTGCTTAAAAATCCCGTTGAGGTGAAACTGGCTGTGAGCAAACCTGCCGAGAAAATCAAACAGACTGCCTACGTATGTCACGAGACTCAGAAGCTGGGCATCATCAAGAATATCTTCAAACAAGGTGACTTGAAGCGCGTTATCATCTTCTGTGGAGCCAAACAAAAGGTGAAACAAGTGAGCCAGGCGCTGCAACGCATGAAAATTAACTGTAGCGAGATGCACTCCGACCTGGACCAGGCTCAGCGCGACGAGGTGATGTTCCAATTCAAGAGTGGACAGATTGACGTGCTTGTAGCCACGGATATTTTGTCAAGAGGCATTGACATCGATGACATTGCCATGGTCATCAATTACGATGTACCTCACGACGCGGAAGACTATGTACACCGCATTGGCCGTACAGCTCGTGCAGACCGTGACGGAGCGGCCATCACGCTGGTTAGCAAAGACGACATCTACTACTTCCAACAGATAGAAAAGTTTCTTGAAAAAGAGGTGGAGAAGGTTGAACTGCCTGATGACCTGGGTGAGGCACCTGCCTACGCAGCCGATGGAAAGCCACAACGCAGACGCTCCTCAGCGAAATCGATTCGCAGGAAGGATCGTGACCAAACGGCTCACAAACGCAAGCCACGTCGCACCAAAAACGAGCAACGCCCCAAGGAGGTAGATGCCAAAAGTGAGCAAACAAACGAAAAGAAAGCGCAAGAACGCAGCAAGACGGCGGATAAGCAGCCTGCAAAGAATCGCCAAAAGAGTAACAAACGCAACAACAGTAGACGTACTGAGCAAAACAACACTGACGGAGCTGGGGCACAACGTAACAAGCAACGTAGAAATAAACGACAAGCGAGCGACAACAAAACAGCCGACAAACAGGTGCAGACGCAAGCCAACCAGAAGAATAAGCGTCGCAGAAAACCAAACAACAACCGTAATACGCAGCGCGAAGACCCACACAATGGCAGAAGGAAGTTTGAGCCTGCAAAAACCGAGACCAAACCAGAGAGTGGCATTTCAGCCATCATCAAGAAGCCACTAAAATGGCTCAAGTCGCTCGGAAAGAAATAAACGAATGGGTGACACCCAAGAGATACCATCCTTCAGTTCGTCTATTGTGACGATGAACAGAGGATGACGAAGATGAGAGGAGAATGTATCAAGTTGACATTCTCCTCTCATTGTTTGTCATCATTGATGGAATAAAGTTCGTTGACTTATTCGCGTTCATCGCGTATTCCGCGTTATCGGAAACGTTTTGTTCAACCTTCTGGGCTGGTCATCAAGTGAATGAGATAACAGCCATTCGTAAGTTTGCTGCTTATAGAATAGTCTAACGGGACGACCATGGTTCCATCCTTTCACCCAATCGAAACTCAGCAACTTGTCCTTCCCTAACTTTTGTAGATAATCGACCACCCGTTTAGATTCACTGATTCTCACATCCCGATCGGCAGTGCCATGCACAATCCACAACGGAAGTTCGCCCAATCCAGACAAGTCTGCTAAGGTGGTCCCTCCACAAATTGCCAAGGCAGCCGCGATTTTATTTGGGTAAGTACCCACAAAATCCATCGTTCCATAGCCGCCGAGACTCATTCCAAGCACATACACACGGTTGGAATCTACGGGATAGTTTTCTATCATCCACTCTAACAGCTTATTTAGTTTCTTGGGATTCCACGCTCCACCTGAATTCTGTGGGGCCACAACCATCGCAGGGACTGACGTACCACGCTGAATGGCATCGAGCACACCATACCGTCGCACGCGGTTCATGTTGTTTCCACAGAGACTGGCACCATGAAGAAAAATGATTAACGGCACGGGTGCACCCTCATTGGAATAATTCTCAGGGGTGTATACCCAAAAGTTATAGCTGTCGGCAACGACATTTCGTTTAGCCTCCAACTCCCCACCATCCCTTAGCACTAACGCATTAAGATGAAGAGAACTGAAGAACAGGAGGAACAGAAAAAAATATTTTCGCATGTATAGTCTTGATATTAATGTTGACATTGAATAGGAAATAGTAATTTTTCATCAGCAAAAATAGTAAAAAGTTGACCGACATACTGTCGCTACCATGTTGTAAAATCACAAAGAGCGTTAATTATCGTACACGCCCTGCCACATGATTCATACCCGCCACGCGGACGTGCAAATGTAAATCTTTCTACCAAGTACATTTCAAGTCTGCATGAGAACTTCAAGCAGATGAAAGGCGAATGGACAGACACAAGTCGTTGTTCAAGAACCTGACTGAAGATGTTAAATATGTTGATTGTACGAAACTATTCACTTTATTATTTGTTTTAAACATTTAATTTGCATATATTTGCACAATAAAATAATACTATTAATATACCAGGGGAAAATAAAAGATTTTATTATATATTAAAACTATAATAACTATATATCTTAATAATTTCAGACAAATATATAAATATTTTTATTATCTTAAACAGTTATTGCTAACGAATAAACAGTTAAAGATTAATACTTAAATCAGATTGATAAACATGAGAACAAATATCCTGTTAAAAAACAAGAGATTTCTTTCAGTAGGTATCATTTTGCTACTTGCAAGTACACTCACGTCTTGCGCATCACCAGATTCATCAAATGACAAGAATGGCAAAAACATTAGTTTCAAAACCAAACCATTTGAACGCGAAAAGAACGTATTTCACCATACTGTACCTCAACACACGGTCTTAATATATAGTGGTGGAGCTCATCGTCCTTTCCAATGGGATGCGGAACATTTTGAACCTTACCTGGCTGGTAAAGTTGATGGTAAAGAAAAGTGGCTGTTCGATGGGTTTCTATTTTTAGAGATATTGGACGGCAAAGGGCGCGGATTCGCTTCTGGTTATCAGAAACAAGCAGCGAGGAAAGAAGAATGGGAGAAACTGTTGACTGGCTACTTTAAGAAAGGTAATGCCATTGCTGCGTTGAACGAGCAGGCAAAGGCGGTCAAAGATCGAATAGGAGCAAGCAAGGCTGGGAAACGGAAAGTAATAATGGTTATTCCAGAGCCCATCCCTAACCAAACTGATTGGGGTGAGATTAATGGCAAGAAAGTGGTCTTCACAGACCAAAACGACCGTTTATCTGCGTGCAAGTGGTACATTAATCGTGCAGAACAGTTGTTTAAGGACAGCCATTTAACCGAATTGGAATTGGTTGGGTTTTATTGGCTGGCTGAGGAGGCAACCAATACACGCCGCTTGGTGAATCAAGTATCTGAATATCTTGACAAGAAAGGATACGACTTTTATTGGATACCCTACTTTTATGCTGATGGATACAATGAATGGCAACATCTGGGATTCAACGTGCCCTATTATCAGCCAAACTATTTCTTCGACGAAAAGCACCCTTACAGTAGGCTACAAGAAACGTGTGATAGAGCGGCCAAATATGGCATGAACCTCGAAGTAGAGTTTGATGACAGAGCTTTGGCTTCCCAAAAAAACTGGGGATATCGTTTAAGAGACTATCTGGATGTATTTGAGAAAAATGGTGCGTTCAATTCATTGAAAATTGCTTATTATCAAGGCAATGACACCTTTTACAAATTAGCGAAGTCAGATCATCCAGCAGATCAAACGCTATATAAACGACTGGTGAAACTGATTGCAAAATGATAATCGATATCATGGCACATGAGATCAGCATGTATTGAGGAAAATAGATTAGAAAACGTAAAAACATTTTTTAAATCATTCATTATTATATTAGATACACTTAAATTTATTATCTATGGAAACAAAGCGAACCTTCTATTTGAAAAAAAGCGCGATGCACATGTTACGTGTACTGAGTTGCTTCTTGTTTCTGCTCTGTAGTATAGAAGCATTGGCCCAAACAACGGTCAGAGGTGTGGTAACCGACGCAAATGGCGAGTACCTCATCGGGGTCCAAGTACAGGAGAAAGGAACGAAGCAAGGTGTTAGTACAGATGCGAACGGAAAGTTCAACATCGCTGTGTCCAACCGAAATGCCGTACTGACATTTCGCTATGTGGGATACAAAAACCATTCAGTAGCTCTTAATGGCAAAACGAATGTTAACGTGATGCTTGAAGAGGACGCAAAAGCATTGGACGAAGTAATTGTTGTGGGCTATGGCTCCCAAAAGAAACAGCACGTGACGGGGTCTGTTGCGCAATTGAATGCGGACGAGATCCTAAAGGCACCATCAGGCAATGTGTCAGGCATGCTTGTTGGACGAATGCCAGGATTGGTTGCCCAACAGAAGTCAGGACAGCCTGGTGCCGATGGATCCAACTTGCTGATTCGTGGCGTAAGCACACTGGGCACTGCAGCACCAATGGTCATTGTAGACGATGTTCAGCGAAGCTTTAACAATCTTGACCCTAACGAAATTGAAAGTATTACCATCCTGAAAGACGCATCTTCGGCAGCTGTCTACGGTATGCAAGCAGCTGGTGGCGTAATTCTCGTGAAAACCAAACGTGGCTCCATGCAACGCCCTCGGATTACATATTCAGGAAAATTGCTATACAGCCAAAACACCAATTACCCTAAATTCCTGAATGGTCCAGACTTTATCAAATGGTTTAACAAAGCACTTGAGATGGATGGCAAAGAACCTTTGTTCACAGAAGAGGTGTACAACAAGGTCTTGAATGGAGATCCGGAAGGCAAATACGCCAATACCGATTGGTTCTCTGAGCTAATGAAGAACGGTGCCACGACTACTCATCACAACATATCCGTGAATGGTGGCAACGAGACAGCCAAGTATTTTGTTTCATTGGGCTACTTCGACCAAGGTGGCATCGTAGACAAGTTTTCTTTCAAGAGATATAACCTACGCTCTAACTTGGACATCTCATTAGGCATGGGATTCAAGTTAGGATTAGATTTAGGGGCTCGTCAAGAGCGGCGTAACTCAGGATACTTCTCTGTGACGAACCAGTCTTGGAACAACCCTATCAACTTGGCTCAACGTATGATGCCTATCGTTCCTACAACCTATAAAGGCATGCCTACCGCAGCGAACATTAACTCAAACGCCAAGTTCAACCCTATCGCTTTCAACAACCAAACAGGATACAACAATTCTGTCATGAACGCCCTTACGACGACGGCAACATTATCATGGGATGTACCTTTTATTAAAGGGTTGAATTTGAAGTTGAAAGCTTCTTACGACAAAGATTACACAACGTCGAAGTCATGGGCTGAAATTGTTGAGTTGAACAGTTATGATCCATTTACAGAGAAATACAGTGTCATCATCTGTGATCACGGAATGAACAAAGACGATGTGGCACAATTGCGTAACAGTTCTGCACAGGCAAGCCGACTGACGCTTCAGCCCTCCATCAGTTACCACCGCACCTTTGATAAACATGATATTTCTGGCTTGTTACTGTACGAGCAGTCATCTTATGAATATGAATCATTCGGTGCCGGCGTACAAGGTTTTGACTTGACATCACTACATGAATTAAGTTTGGGTAAAGATATCATGGGCAAAGAAAAGAAGAAGGCCATCAATGGTGGAAGTTATATCTTTAACCGGGCTGGATTTGTTGGCCGTGTTAACTATGCATACGATGGCAAATACCTGCTTGAATTAGCTGCACGTTACGATGGATCTGTTCGCTTCCCAAAAGAAAACAGGTGGGGCTTCTTCCCAGCAGCATCGTTTGGATGGAGAATATCAGAGGAGTCATTCTTCGAACCGCTCAAGGGCGTTGTAGAGAACTTGAAGATTAGAGGCTCGGCAGGTGTACTTGGTAATGACCGTATCGGTGACTTTCAATATCTGAATCTCATGCGTCCCAACCCGCCTACAATCTATATTGGCGACAGGGAGTACATCTCTATTTACACGGCAGGTAACGTAAACCGAGACATTACATGGGAGAAGACCGGAACCTACAATATTGGTTTCGACCTCTTGCTAAACAAGGGAATTTTCGGAATGGAATTTGACTATTTCTATAAACTTACAAACGACATTTTAATTCCCAGTGGTGGCATCTATCCTCCCTCATTGGGAGGCAACCACCCCAGCACAATTAATGGTGGAAAAGTGAGCAACAGAGGCTTTGAGCTTGTATTGACCCATCAAAACAACATTGATCAATTCCACTATAACCTCAGAGGGAATGTAAGCTGGTCAAGAAACAAAGTCTTGAGAATGAACGAAAGTCCAAATGTACCAGACTATCAAAGACGCACAGGAAGAAAAATGGGTGAGAAAATGGGATTTATCACCGAAGGCTTGTACCAAAATGAAGAGGATATCATTAACTCGCCTACACTGAGTCACTTAGGAAAAGGACAAATCCGTCCTGGAGACATCCAATATAGGGACATAAATCATGACGGAAAAATAGATAGACTTCAGGATTATACGTTCATTGGTAACAGCAATCTCCCTGAACTGTTTTACGGTTTGAGCATTGGAGCGTCGTGGAAAGGCTTCGACTTCTCCATGTTGTTCCAAGGAGCAGCCATTACAGATGTATTCCTAAGCGGCGTATATAATAATGGATCCGTTGATGCTACCATTTTCACCAGACCATTCCACGGTTTGGGCAACTCGCCCTATTTCTTGATTGAAAATAGTTGGACACCTGAAAATCGTAATGCCGAATTTACCCGTTTGTCTACCAATGCTGCCGAAATGGGCAACTGCAACGGATGGGCTTCTGACTGGTGGATAAGAGATGGCAGTTATCTTCGACTGAAGAATATCCAATTTGGATATACGCTGAAAAACAGTTTCATTCACCGAATCGGCTTAGACAATATTCGTCTTACGCTCACAGGAGGAAATCTGTTTACATGGTCAAAACTGACGAAATACAACATTGACCCCGAAACTCCTGAAATAACCAATGGCTATTATCCTCAACAGCGTACTTATGAGTTTGGCATCAATTTCACATTCTAATATATTATTTCAAGACTATGAAAACTATTAACAATATCTTGACAATCTTGGTATCCGCATTCATTTTATCAGGTTGTTCTGATTTTTTAGATCCTGAACCAAGAGCACAATATACCGAGATGGATGCGTGGAGTTCCGTAGACAATACCTATTTGTACATCAATGGCTTTTACAAACCTATTTACGAATACGGACCTTATGGCGTAAAGTATGCTGGAGTAAGTCTTACTGATGGTTTCTCTGACATTCTTCGGTACAGCGCAAATGTCATGGGCGGCTCCGGAGGTGATGTCAACAAGGTGGTCTACACCGGAGGTATCAGTCCACAAGGCAATCCCCTGAGTGATTATACATACGAATATAACCGCATCAGGCGCATTAACGAATTTTTGTACGGATTAAAGACCTATGCAAAATACGGTGACCAGGAGAAACTGATAATGGAGGCACAGGCACGTTTCTTCAGGGCTTACCTTTATTTCATGCTGGTAAGGGGGCATGGCAGCGTTGTAATCCGCGATAACATTGACGGCCCCAATGAGGCTTTCAAGGAAAGGAGTCCCGAATCCGCATGCTGGGATTTCATTGAAAGCGACCTTGATTTTGCCGCAGAGAACTTGCCAGACACTTGGCCCAAAAAGGATTTAGGACGCATTACAAAGGGTGCAGTTTATGGATTTAAGTCGCGTGCCATGTTGTATGCCAAGCGCTGGGACAAGGCTGCTGATGCCGCTGCAAAGGTAGTAGCGAAAGAGGGCGAGCTATATGACCTCATGCCGAATTATGCAGACGTATTCAATCAACCTGACTTTTGCAAGGAAACTGTTTTAGGCTATCGTTTCCATGGTCAGCTAACGCATTCAACGCTATTTGACAAGCAATATAGTCCGAAAGGTGACTTTCCTGAAACCAATACGGACGGAAAGTGTTTAGCTGTTCCAACACAAGAGCTTGTAGACTCCTATCGAATGGCTGATGGAAGCAATTTCGATTGGAACAACTCGACGCATGCAGCCAACCCATATAAGAACAGGGAACCTCGCTTTTACGCTTCTATTCTATATAATGGCGCTACCTGGAAAGGAAGAACCATTGAAACGTTCGTTGGAGGTAAAGATGGATTTAAGCCGTTTGACGTTGAGGCGTACCCAAACGCCACTACTACTGGCTACTATATACGCAAATTGCTGAACGAAAGCGTCAAGGACATGACCGTTAAAGGCACTACCTGTTGGAACGAAGTACGTTATGCAGAAGTACTATTGAACCAAGCTGAAGCACTCAACGAGATGGGTAAGACAGCTGAAGCTCTTATCCCATTGAACAAAGTAAGAAGTAGAGCAAAGCTACCTGCTGTTTCATCTACGGGTCAAGAGATTCTGCGGAACATTATTCGCGAAGAACGGAAAATAGAACTTGCCTTTGAAGGCCAACGTTATTGGGACTTGAGACGCTGGAACATGGCTCTTGACGTCTTAGGAGGCAAACGCATGCACGGTATGAAGATAACCAAGCAAACAGACGGAACCTTCAATTACCAGATAATTGACTGCGACGGTAAAGATAGGCATTTTGAAGAACGATATTATCAATTCCCAATACCGGCATCGGAAATCAAAAATAATCCGAAATGCAAGCAAATAGATAAATGGTAAACTTAATCAAGCAGAACAATGAAAACAATAGATAAAATTACGGTGTCAGTTCTTGGCCTACTGCTCATGTTTTCGTGCCAAGAAGCAGATACATTGGTACCCACAACGGGCAATGACATTAGTGGCATAACTATTATGTTACTAGATGGCACAAAATCAGATTTCACCGTTGCTCCTGATGCCAACAACATGATTAAACTCGAAATGGACGGAAGCATCAAGACTGACCTGACAAAAATCAGAATGTCAGTAAACGCTCCCAACAACGCGATAGTAGAATCAAGCATACCACTTGGGCAATACATGGATTTTACAAAACCTGTGAGCTTTGATGTCATTGCAGCCAATGGGGATAAGAAAACATATACAGTTGATTTGAAAGTAGTCCCAACAGCCATCCAAGTAGATGAGCTGTGGCGAAAGACTGGATCCCAACTCAATTTCGTCAAGCACAACAACGGAGGCTTGGCTATCAGTGGAGATTATGTGGTTATACACGAACGTACAAAGTTTGACTATTACAATCTGAAAGACGGAACAAAGGCAGGCACTTTGTCTATGGAGGGGGTTGACTGGAATACACTTACCCGCACCGTACCCTTATTTATAGCCAACGACGATGCAGGAAACATTGTTTCAACCAACTTCTACATGAATAGATGGATGCCCAAAGACGGAACCAGCACCATACACATGTTTTGGTGGGAGGGTGTAAACGCCAAACCCAAACTGCTGTTTTCGTATGATGTTAACTTAGATGAATTTGCTGGAAACAAAGACGTAGGAAGAAAATTCTACGTCAGAGGCAACATCAAGGAGCATGCATTCTTGTACATGGGTGTCTCGTTCCAGAACGTTTTCCTCAGATGGGAAATCAAAAACGGGAAACCAGTATCGCAACAACCTGAAAAGATACAATATGACCCAGGTTACCAAATGGGCTTGATGCCTCAAATCGTGCCTATAGAATTTGGTAAAAACACCAACTATTTCATTTCACGCTATGTAGATAAACAACCGAAGGTGGCCATCACGTACATGGACGGCCATACCAACAAACCTCTTTATTCCTCGTCACATCATGTGCAAGGTATTTTCCACCAGTGGCTTGGCGGAGGAACTGCATTCGATTATGTAGATTTGATGGGAGCAAAATACATGTTTTACATCGAAGGAGATGTAAATAACTGGATGAGAGAGATTTATAATGTTCGATTGGTGATGAAAGATCCTGCTGGAACTACCACCAACACACAACTATTGGCACATACGCGCAAATGGAATGGGTGGCTTGAGTTCCCAATTGATCCCGCATACGGTGCCAACGTCAACACCACGGCAGATGTCGTCACACAAATCGCACCCGACAAGAAGTCTGTCATCGTGGCTTTCCTTTATACCAACGGAGGTGTAATGGTGTGGAAAGTAAGTTTGATGTAGCGAACTTTAAAAAAGATCGGAGATGCTTCAACGAACTCGTTGAAATTGCTTAGAAGAAGTAAAAGAAAATGAGAAGTAAAAAGCATGGCAGTGCTTTCCAAGCATGTAGATAAGCTGCTAGTAAGCTATTACTGACCTGCAAAAACATTCTCCACTGACTAAGGAAATCATTCCAAGCATCTCCCTTCTATTCAACAGCTCATGCAGAGCACAATAAGTCAAAATCGGCTGTATGGTCCCAAGACCACACAGCCGATTCTCTTTAATTCTTTGATGTTTGACCTGTTGCCAAACCAACAACTAAACTGTAAGCATTCTTGCTTCACTCACTATTGTGATGTCTGTCACAACGAAATTGCACGAAACGTTCTTGTCGCTCCGTGCAATTTCGTTGCTATAAAAAGCCATGTGGAGTTGCTACTTTATCTGATTCGGTCAGCAGACCTCACCAATTTTTCATCGTGAATGATACCCCGGCGCGCCAAAACTAATGCGATGATGGCAACCAAAGGTAAACATGCCGCAAACTGAAAATGGAAGGTATACTCATGACCAAAACCATTCAGCAGGGCGAATGCATAATAAACATACCATGCCAGACAGAAAACAATGCTCCATGCGCAAAGTTTAGCCTGCAAAGGTCGTTTGCGGTATAAAAAAATAGCGCAGGCTTCCAAAGGGATAGTCACTACCAACAGGGCGAAAAGAGGCCAGTTGCTGAAATTGATTCCTTGATCGGGTACTACTGCTCCTAAATTGTAAATCAGCGTAGACAGCCCCATTCCTTGCGGTTCTAACATGGCGACGGGCATGCACAGACACGCCACCGTCACTATCAAAGACAAGAGCAGGTACAGCGTTTGCTTTCGTTGAATCATGCCTGACTGTCGTTATTATCCAAAGAAGGATCACGGTAATAAACATTACCTTCTATAAATTCCTGTGTTGCCAGCAAAGTAGGTTTGGGCAACTTCTCGTAATAACGCGAAATTTCTATTTGTTCACGATTCTCAAACACCTCTTCCAAAGAGTCGTTGTAAGACGCGAACTCTGTCAATTTTTTATTCAAATCCTGTTTAATCTCTGCTGCAATCTGATTAGAACGCTTCGCAATGATTGCCACACTTTCATAGATGTTTCCCGTTTCTTCACACAAATCCATGATGTTGCGGGTAGTCGTGTTGACGGGTGCATTTGACTTTTTGTAATCCATTTTTTATAAATCCTTATCTGTTGGGCATTGTCATTTCACTGGACAATGACTTATTCAAAATATATAGTTGATGATTTCACTCTCGTTGTATTGCAAGCATAAAAGGCAATACCCTCTTTGTTTTCTATGAGTTCGACTCTCCAGTCTTCGTAACCTCCTTGCATTTCTTGATAAACTTCTCAGCCAGGGGGCGTTGCTTCGAATCAGGATACTCGTTGATAAATCCATAGCACTCATCTTCTGCATCCTGGTAGCGTTCCAACCGCTTCTCCTCGACACTCTGTTCAGCCAACTCAAACTTGCTCTTCATCACCAGCACGGCAAAATTCTCACGCAGGGATGAATAGGGATAATCCTTCAATGCATTTTCTGCCGTAATGATGCATGCTTCGTAATTGTTGCCGCCGCTGGTGCAATTTCCGAAATAAGGGCCAAGGTCATAATACAACTGTGCCGAATACAACTCTTTTTTCACCAGCTTGTCTTGCAACTCAAAGAGCCTGTTCTGTGCACTGTTTTTCAGTTTGGCGTCTGGAAAAAGATCCAAAAACTCCTGGAAAGAGGCGATGGCCGAAACTGTTTGCGACTGGTCCAAACGTGGCTCGGGTGTACACATGAATAGGCTTTCGCCCACATAGTAGCTCGCCAACTCAGCGTATTTCCCCTTCGGATAACTTTGTACATATCGCTTGAACGCTTGGGCAGCACTCTCATAGTCACCACTTTTGTACTGCGCCATAGCCAACATGTAAAGGCTTTCTTGCGCATTCTCGGTACCTTTCTGAACAACAATCAAATCGTTCAGCAAGGTAATGGCTCGAGTATACTTACCTTTAAAAAAGCACTCCTTCGCATATTCATAGCGGTAGTTCGTGTTGGTCGACTTGTAAACCGCATTGAACTCATTGGCACAACTGCTGAACAACAATGCGACGCATATAGTGGAAATGAAAAACAGTTTCTTCATTGACATGATCTTTGGTGTGCAAAAGTACATATAATCCATCGATTTACAAAGTAAAGAGAATGCTTTTTCGCAAATAATTAACCTTTATAACGGATATTTTTGTACTTTTGCATGTCTGGGTAGCCATTTGCATGCTTAGAGGCAATCCTTCAACACATTCAGGATGAATTTCAAACTCACGTCAAAATACAAACCCACGGGCGACCAACCTGAAGCCATTCAGCAACTCACCGATGGCATTCATCGGGGTGATTCAGCGCAAGTTTTGCTCGGTGTGACCGGATCAGGCAAGACCTTCACAGTGGCAAACGTCATCAACAACGTACAAAAGCCAACGCTGATTTTAAGTCACAACAAGACGCTGGCAGCCCAACTCTACGAAGAGATGAAGGGCTTTTTCCCAGAGAACGCAGTAGAGTATTATGTATCTTATTATGACTATTATCAACCCGAGGCTTATCTTCCTACAACCGACCTGTACATTGAGAAAGACCTGGCCATCAACGACGAGATAGACCGCCTGCGATTGAGTGCCGTAAGTGCTTTGTTATCAGGAAGAAAAGACGTTATCGTCGTATCTTCCGTTTCGTGCATTTACGGCATGGGAGGCCCCTCGGCCATGACCAACAGCATCATTACGGTGAAGAAAGGCGAGCGATTAGATCGTAATGATTTTTTACGGAAGTTGGTGGAAGCGCTGTATGTCCGCAATGACATCGACCTGCAACGCGGCAATTTTCGCGTCAAGGGCGATACGGTAGACATTGCGATGGCCTACTCTAACAACATTCTTCGCATCACCTGGTGGCACGAAGAGATTGACAGCATCGAGGAAGTGGACAGCATGACTTTCCACCGATTGGAAGAATTTGAGGAATATCACATCTACCCCGCCAATCTCTTTGTTACGACCAAAGAACAGACCGAGCATGCCATCCGCGCCATTCAGGACGACTTGGTGAAGCAAATTGACTACTTCAACGACCTGGGTGACACCATCAAAGCACAACGCATCAAGGAACGTGTGGAATACGACATGGAGATGATCAAGGAACTGGGCCACTGCAGCGGCATTGAGAACTATTCGCGCTACTTTGACGGACGTGAAGCCGGACAGCGGCCTTATTGTCTTTTAGACTTCTTTCCAAAAGATTTTCTACTCGTTGTCGACGAGAGTCACGTCAGCGTGCCGCAAATCAGTGCCATGTACGGTGGCGACAGGGTCCGCAAGCAGAATCTCGTAGAGTATGGATTCCGCCTGCCAGCGGCATTTGATAACCGCCCACTGCGCTTTGAAGAGTTCCACGACATGCTCCATCAAACCATCTATGTATCAGCCACCCCTGCCGACTATGAGCTGCAAGAGGCCGAAGGGATCGTGGTGGAACAAATCATCCGCCCCACGGGATTGCTCGATCCTGAGATTGATGTGCGCCCCAGCGAAAACCAAATTGATGACCTTTTGGACGAAATCCTGCAACGCACCGAACGCGAAGAACGTGTCCTGGTCACCACGCTGACCAAACGTATGGCCGAGGAGCTGACCGAATATCTGCTGAACCATGACGTACGCGCCAACTACATCCACAGCGACGTGGCCACACTCGACCGCGTCAAAATCATGACCGACCTGCGTGCTGGCGTTTTTGATGTTTTGGTTGGAGTCAACTTGCTGCGTGAGGGCTTGGACTTACCAGAGGTATCGCTCGTGGCCATCCTTGACGCTGACAAGGAAGGTTTTTTGCGAAGTCACCGTAGTTTGACACAGACGGCAGGACGCGCCGCACGCAATGTCAACGGAAAGGTAATCATGTATGCCGACACCATCACCGAAAGCATGCAGCGCACCATCGACGAAACCACTCGCCGCCGCTCCATTCAGCTGAAATACAACGAAGAACACCACATCACGCCACAGCAGATTGTTAAGGAAATCAAGAACGCATTGCCCACTTCGAAAGAGGATGAGAAAGATTGGCGCTACCCCACCCTTGCCGCCCAACAGGCGTATATGGAGGCAGAGAGTGGCGCCTTTGCAGCCGACCCGATTGTATTGCGAATGACACGCGAACAACTTGAGAAGAGCATTGCCAACACCACTGCCTTGATGAAACAAGCAGCCAAAGACTTGGATTTCCTGCAAGCCGCCCAGTACAGAGATGAAATCGTGAGGTTGCAGGCGATGTTGGAACAAAAATAACTTCACCCTTCAATGTTTAAGATTTACAGGACAGATGCTGAAACGTTACACATTATAATAAGTATATCGTCTTCTTTTTTTACCAAAAAATGCCCTAAAAACGGCACTAACAAACTTTCAATCTATAAAAAATCTCTGGGTAAACAGGATGTAAACTGGAGATTTTTTGGCAAGAAAAATCGGTTTTCACCTTAAAAGCATGGTTTTTTCCCAATTAATAGCATCCTTTTGGTGCCCAATCTGCATGGTATTGTGGGTCAAAAGCATGCAAATTGCCCTATTAAAGTTATGCTATTTTCCCTAGAAAGACAAGATCTTCCAGCTTATCCGACACAAGATTCTCATAAATTATTAGCAATCAACAATATATAAAAACGACTGATTTTTGGCGTATTTACAACCAGAAGAGTGGCTGATGGTAAATACACAAAATATGAAGAGGTAATTTGTCAAGAAAAATCATACACACATACCAGCATCATATTACTTCCGCTTACAGACTGAAAGGATAATTTGTAACGGTAGTATCATTAATATTGGAATCATTCCTTTCATTAATCTTCTCAAATTTTGCGTCATTTACACAGAAAATATATACATTTGTGAAATGAATCAATCAATTGGATGACGAAAAAGTTTGGTACAGTCACCTTCTTAGTCATTTCTATGATGGGACACCCCCAGCTCGTCTTGGCTCTGAAGTAGCAGTTGGAAAAGGGTAAACAGGAGGTGAAGGCTAACAAGAATACTCACAGAGAGGCAAGCATGTACAGCAAACGCAGCATCAAGAACACGCACGACATGGCGGGCAGCGGGCAGCTTTTCTTTCGTAGTCAATATAAAAAGGAGGACACTCCATGGAATACAGCAAAGAAGACAAATTAGAATGGACGATGATTTTCATTCATGAGTTTGGAAAGCGGTTCGGCCTTACCATGAAAGAGGCTTTCGCCTATCTGAGTCGTTTCAAGGGTATTGACTTTATAGACAAGCACTATGGCTTTGTACATACGCAATCGTTCGAAAGTATGGTAGACGACATCGCCAGTCTGTGCAAAAGAATGGGAGGACAATTGGGATGAAGCTCTATCATGGTACCAACGTGAAATTCGACAATATAGACCTAAAAAAATCGAAACCCAATAAAGATTTCGGACAAGGCTTCTACTTGTCGGACAACAGGTCACAGGCGGAAGAATTGGCAGCTGCACGTGTTGCGTTGGTTGGCGGTGAACCCATCGTCATCGAATATGACTTTGATGAAAGATTGCTTGAAGACAGAACACTGAAAGTGAAGTATTTTGAGGGTTATACAGAAGAATGGGCAAACTTTGTTCTCCGGAACAGAAACAGTGAGGTTGGGGCTGTCCACAATTATGATGTGGTGATTGGTCCCATCGCCAACGATCGCGTAGGACGCCAACTGTGGCGTTACCGTAATCAAGATATTGACATGCCTACACTGATTAGGAATCTGCAATATATGAAAGGCATCACCATGCAATATTTCTTTGGCACAGAAAAGGCCATCAAACACCTTATAAAACGATGAACGAAAAAGATGAAATGAAAAGCGACATGGTAAAATGTCTTGCCAGTCTGCTGATGGAACAAAGGCCAAACCTAAGCATGGAGCAAGCTCTGAGCTTGGTGTTCAACTCAGAAACTTATCAAAAAGTGCTTGAAGATGAGACACGCCTGTATTATCAAAGCGCAAAATATGTGTTCTCATATTTGCAACAGGAATTAGAAACAGGCAAAATAGGATGAGGTAATTTACGGCTGGTTCTATAAATTAGCTTTGTTAGATTTTGAGCTTATTTTTGAGGTCAAAATGCAAGAGAGTGAAGGAGTGTAGCGAGCTACACGACTGAACGAACTTACATTTTGAACCAAAAAGAAGCCAAAAGATAACAAAACG
>JAQYPT010000094.1 GCA_028726625.1 Prevotellaceae bacterium
GTTTCTTTTCTCAGCCAAAGGATGTGCTTATAAGCCTCGAAAATGGAGATTGGCAAGTTAAATAGTACAATAAAAAAAATATTGACAAGAAATATAGAATAAACAACTAAAAACTGTCAAGCGATTTTAGGAAAAGACAATGCGTTAATTATTCGTTTTCAATAGCATTGACTTTGGACGTTAAACTCAATGACTTTGAACGCCAAAGTCAATGCGTTTGTGGGGTAAAGGCATTGAGTTTGTAAACGAGGGTGCAGCCTATTGGGTTCCAGTGGTTAGTGAGGTTCTTCAGAATAGGGTTTTCCCTATCGCCTTTTCGGGAAAATCCCCGCTGCATGAAAGTTTTGTTTGCTATCTTTGTAGTGCTGGAAAACGGGCGTGACGATATTGTTCGGGTCATGCCAAGGCGTTGAGCTGAGGTCTGTTGGGTATGCTTGACAGGCGAAAATTTGGATTTATAAATACAAGAAACATGAGAAGAGGTTTGGTTACAGCTGTTTGTGCCACGGTGCTGTTGAGTAGCTGCGGCACTTATACGGGTAGCGGTGCTTATACGGGCAGCACCCTTGGATCTATATTGGGAAGTGCCATTGGTGGCATTAGTAATGGTGCCCGCGGCAGTGATGTCGGCACGATTGTCGGAATGGCGGGTGGTGCCATCGTGGGTGGCGCCATTGGTGCGCAGGCCGACAAGAAGCGTCAAGCCGATCTGGAACAATATCAACACGACAAGGAGGAACGCGCTTATCAGCGTAAGCAGCGCCGACAGCACCAAAATGAACAGCGCGACGACCGCAGCTCTAATTACGAGCAGCAGGGCAAGGCGTATAGCGGCTTCGATGAAACGAATAGTGGTGACGACCGCTTGTACGATTTCGAGGGCAGTGATTACACGGGTGATTACAGCGCACAGAAGCCCACCACCCATCTACCCGAGTCGTCAAGTGTGGAAAAATTGGCCAAGGGACTCAGCTATACCCCGGCCATCGAAATTCGTAACGCTCGCTTTGTAGACGACAATCAAGACAACGTTATATCGCGTGGTGAAATCTGTAAAGTGATTTTTGAAGTGTACAATCGTGGCACTCAGACCTTGTACGACATCCAACCCACGGTGGTTGAGATGTCTGGAAATAGGCATCTGTCTATTTCACCCAGTCTGCATGTGGAGAAAATCGAACCGGGTGCAGGCATTCGGTATACGGCAGTGGTTCGCGCCAACAATAAGTTGAAGAAGGGAACGGTCAAGATTTGCGTGTCTGTCGTACAGGGAAACAAAGCCATCTCGAAGGTTTGCGAGTTTAATATTCCGACGAAGAAATAATCGATAGCCAGTCATCTATCGCGCCATTGCTGCTCTCTTCCAGTTGGACAACATACATAAATTAGCTCGATGTGGGCCAAGTAAATGCTGGGCAACAATTGTTGTTCGGCATTTTTAATGAGAGTAGGAAATCACATTAGTGGCCTCGTTTGTGATGAAAGTGATAGCCAACGCCCAACATGAGGTGATTGGGTGTTTTGAAGTCGTATAAGCTATAACCGATGTTGAGGAAAACAGAATGTGCTACATCTACCTTCAAGGCCAGTGTTTGATACCATCCTTTCAGTTCAGCATGTGCGTTGATGATGTTCTTTCCAATGCCCGCATTGATGGTGAAATAAGGCATTACAAACTCAGCCCTGGCAGAAAGCCCGAGAGACATTTGTCGGATGGCGGACGGACTCACAACATGATCCAGGTCGTTGTGCGATTCGCCAATGCCCACAAGGTAATCTTCTATGTACAGATTCGAGCTGCTGTCGTACACGCCATCCAGCGAAATGCCGGCATTGAACCAGTGATTCAGGTTGTAGAGCGGTGTGAAGTTGAAACCTATCACGCCGTATCTGTCAGGCAAAGCCACGGGATTGCCATCCAAATACATTCCCTGTTTGCGCCATGCACCATAAACCAGGAGGTCGTAGCTGATGTGCTTGTTGAACGGCGGAATGGCTCTCTTGGGAATTAGCTTGTCGCTTTTACGGTTTAGGTAATAGGCCAGACTGACACGTCCGCCTATAATGTTGAGCCCAGCATTGGGTATTGAGGTGTTACCATTGGAGTAATGGGAAAGCGAAATGCCTGCGTTTAAGTCCAGATGGTTGGAGAGCCGCCACCTCAGATAGAAGTCGGCGTCGATATAGGCTGTTACCTTCGATCCGATGACCTTATTCTGTGGGTTGGTTTCCTGATTGTAAGGATGCCAGTTGAAGGCAAGCCCCAGGTTCCATTCATAATTGAGCGACAGGCTGGAAGTGAATCTTTTGATGGGCGCACCCTGAAAGATAAAAGCCGACAGCGGGTTCCCCAATTGTGGATTCAGGTTGTGGTAAGCCACACCAATGCCTTGGTAAGCATCCTTGTACGTCTGTGCTTGCACACTGGTCTGTGACATCTGAAAGGCATATTTCAGGCGAGTGGTGAAGGCATGGTTCATCGTTCGTCGCTCATCGTTAGCCCCTTTGAGGTACGGGTTGGTGTGCAAAATGGTCGATGGAACAACGTCCCATTCCAGTCGATGAATGGTCTTCTGCTGCACTTGCAAGGTGTCAGCATTCTCTGCACGAACACTGTTGGCAAAAAGGGCAATCCATAGAATGCTCAATGAAAGCCTTGTACCTGTCTGAAAAATGAGTTTCATGATGCGATGATGATTACAGCAACAAAAATAATGAAAATGATTGGTTGTGGCAATAGAATGGAATTAAAAATCAATCTGCCGTAGTCACTGCCGACATAAATGGAGGGTAGGGCGGTAGTAGCTTTGCTGATGGCTTTGTGTGGCGTGTTAAATAAAGCTAACTAAGAGCATAATAAGCGAAAAATAGTTGGAGGAAATGCCTTTTGATAGGTATATTTGTGATATCAAAACAATATCAATAATCAACAAAATTATGGAAAACAAAGAGTTTACTTTTAAGGGAATGAAGGTCAACGGATTCGTCATGTTGTTCGTGTTTTTAGCCATTTTCGCTTTGGGCGTGTTCCTTATTTCGGCTGGTGTCGACTCTTCGGATGGGCTAATCGGGGCAGGTGTGAGTCTTTGCGTCGCAGACTTGATCTTGTTGATGGGCTTTGTTCAGGTAGAACCCAATGAAGCTCGGGTGATGATGTTCTTCGGAAAGTATCGCGGAACCTTCTCGGAAGTGGGCTTTTATTGGGTCAATCCATTTATCAGTACGAAGAAATTGTCTCTTCGTGCCAGAAACTTGAACGCCGAACCCATCAAGGTGAACGACAAAATTGGCAACCCTGTGATGATTGGGTTGGTGCTGGTTTGGAAGCTGAAGGATACGTATAAGGCGATGTTCGAAATCGATTCGCAGACCATGGCGCAAGGTCTTGGCATCTCGGTGGGTAAGGATGTGAGCAGCATCATGCGAGCTTTCGAAAACTTTGTGATGATACAGAGTGAGGCAGCCCTACGACAAGTCGCTGGTCAGTATGCCTATGATAACAACGAGTCCAACCAAGAAGAACTGACCCTGCGTGATGGTGATGAGTCTATTAACAAGGAGTTGGAAATGAAGTTGGCCGAAAGGTTGGAGATGGCCGGTATCGAAATCGTTGAGGCTCGCATCAATTATCTGGCTTATGCGCCCGAGATTGCAGCCGTGATGCTGCGCCGTCAGCAGGCATCTGCTGTCATCATGGCGCGCGAGAAGATTGTAGAAGGAGCGGTTTCGATGGTGAAAATGGCCATTGATAGGCTCTCCAGTGATGGCGTTATTGATCTTGATGACGACAAGAAGGCGGCAATGGTCAGCAATTTGATGGTAGTTCTCTGTGGTGATGATACGGCTCAACCTGTTGTCAACACAGGTACGTTGAACATGTAAGGCGAATGGCAAAGAAAGAGAACAAGACTAAAAGTTTCATTCTGCGCATTGATTCAGACACGATGAACGCTGTAGAGAAATGGGCTGCCGACGAGTTTCGGTCTATCAACGGCCAACTGCAATGGATTATCAGTGAGGCTTTACGCAAGAATGGGCGACTCAAAAAACGAAAAATGCAGGAGGTGGAGGAAGATAAGCTGGATGAAAACGCTGAAGATTCGTCCACCTAAGCATCCTGTGTCTTAGTGGATGGATGAATGTTCTTACCTTCATTTATAATCCGTAACATGGAAAAAATCAATCAAGCGCATGGAAAAGCTCACACGCAATGGCTGATTCGAGAAAATAAACATGCCGAAGAAGGAAAACCCTCTTCGGCATGTTGGTTTAAACGCGCTTGTGTTGCGTATGCTTTACTTCTTCAGCTTCAGGTCGGTATTGGTACCTTCTCCTGCTTCTTCAAACTTGTCGGATACCAGACGCAGTGTCTGATCGTCCAACTGAAGGAAGGTCACTGAATCCATTTTTTCTGACTGTACGCGTACATAATTCTTGCCGTTGTTCTCAATCAGTCTGGCTACACCAGTGGTGCGAGCCATGGTTTGTGTACCCTTCGGGGTAACAGCAACCTGCTCGTAAGCAAACTCTTTGATGCTGTCTCCGTAGAGCGAAAGGCTGTACTGGTACGTGCCATCAGCGGCAGGACCTTCACCTTCGTAAACCAGTGTGTCGGCTACAATCATTGTGTCGGCTGCCAAAGAATCTGTACCTTCTGCATTGGCTGCTTTCTTACCATTTTGCTGACATGCAGCGAACATAGCTGCAGCAGCGAACATAAATACTAACTTTTTCATATTTCAGTTTGTTTATAGAATGATACAAAGATAACTCTTTTTTTGCATTTATATTGCAGCTGCGTGTGGTAATATTTGTAAAAAACGAAAAGCCACCCAACCATACCGGCAAAAATGCGTATCTTTGCCGATGAAACTAAGCATAGGAGAGGCAAAAAATGGGAATCAACGTAGCTGATATCAAGGACAAGCGCATCGCTGTGCTGCTTTCGGGTGGTGTAGACAGCTCGGTCGCAGTGTACGAATTGGCGCAAATGGGACTGCATCCCGATTGTTTTTATATCAAGATAGGCCCCGAGGAAACCGAAGAGTGGGACTGCTCGTCGGAGGAAGACTTGGAGATGGCCACCGCAGTGGCTGCGAAATACGGTTGCAGGTTGCAGGTTGTTGATTGTCATAAGGAGTATTGGAGTGAGGTAACAAAGTACACCATGGAGAAGGTGAAGGCGGGTTACACGCCTAATCCCGACGTGATGTGCAACCGACTCATCAAGTTTGGCGCCTTTGATGCAAAGGTTGGTCATCAGTATGACTTGATTGCGACGGGCCACTATGCACAAACCGAGGTGATTGATGGTAAGAAGTGGCTCGTTACCAGTCCTGATCCTGTGAAAGACCAGACCGACTTTTTGGCCCAGATATACGACTGGCAGCTCAAGAAGGCCTTGTTTCCCATTGGTCATTATCAAAAGAATGAGGTGCGCGAGATTGCCGAACGTGAGCATCTGGTCAACGCCAAACGCAGAGACAGTCAGGGCATTTGTTTCCTGGGACAGATTGATTACAACGAATACCTGCGCCGCTATCTGGGCGAAAAGCATGGCGACGTGATTGAATTAGAAACGGGCAAGAAGATTGGCGAGCATCGCGGATTGTGGTTTCACACCATCGGTCAGCGTCACGGACTGGGCTTTGGAGGCGGTCCTTGGTTTGTGGTGAAAAAGGACGTTCAGACCAACGTGCTTTATGTCAGTAGGGGATACGACCCCAAGACGGCCTATCAGTCGGACTTTAAGGTACACGATTTCCATTTCCTCACCGAGCCTTTGGACATGGAGCACATTACGTTCAAGATTAGACATACGCCCGAATATCTTCCGGCAACCATAGAAAAGACGGCTGAAGGCTGTTATACCGTTCATGCCGCACAGCCCATCCACGGCGTAGCACCCGGACAATTCTGCGTGGTATACGATGAACAGCATCATCGTTGCATCGGTTCTGCTGAGATTACCGTATAGGTTAAAACTGCTTGTGTTTTTCCTTCGTGACACATGGCTTTTTGCTCTTCCGCACCAATCACATTGACTTTGGTGGCCAATAGCATTGACTTTGGAGGCCAATAGCATTGACTTTGAAGGCCAATAGCATTGACTTTGGAGGGATAAGTTAATATTGTTGATTTTTAGATAGTTAGCTATCCGTTGTCGCGCGTTTTGACTAAGGGACGACACATGGTGTGGGGATATTTCCATCAACTGGTCGATACGCTTTCTTTGACGTAAGAACGTAACCGTTTTTATGAGTCACACGAAAGTAAACAACCGCGTTGTCTAGATAGATGAGAGTGTTGATGAGAATAATATTCATGCGAATGGTTGTGAATTTTTATCAACAAAAGTAAGAGATTCGTAACATATTAGTTGAATAAGTATACTAAGAACAGTGTCAATTTGTAAGTAGAAAACAAGATAATCGAGTATTTTGCTGGATTATCCTTTCTGTTACGTTGATTTTTTCTACTTTTTTGTGTTTTTCTTTGTGAGTCTTGTTAATTTGTACTAACTTTGCGATTCATTTTAGTAAATAATTATTTTTAACGCAAGAGAGAAATTATGGAGAAAAGACTTGGGATGGTTATGGTCGGCCTGTTCCTATGCATAGGAATGGTCTTTGCCCAAACCAAAATTACTGGAACCGTAATCTCCGGTGAAGACGGTGAGCCCATCATTGGCGCGTCGGTGCTGATCAAAGGGACTACCGTTGGCGGAACGGTCACTGACATTGATGGTCACTTCACCTTGAACACGGCTGAAGGCACAACCATTGTCATCAGCTATGTGGGTATGGAGACCCAAACGCTGAAGGCGAAGAATGGAATGAAAGTGACGCTGAGACCCGATCAGAAGTTGGTCTTGGATGAAGTAGTTGTTACGGGTATGACCAGTACAGACAAAAGATTGTTTTCCGGAGCCGCTACAAAAATTGACGCCAAAGATGCAAAAATTAGCGGTATGGCTGATATCAGTCGCTCGCTGGAGGGCCGTGCGGCCGGTGTCAGCGTGCAGAACGTATCAGGTACGTTTGGTACGGCGCCCAAGATTCGCGTGCGTGGTGCCACCTCTATTCATGGTAGCTCAAAGCCCTTGTGGGTGGTAGACGGCGTGATTATGGAGGATGTGGTGGATGTTTCGGCAGAAGATTTGTCATCGGGAGATGCCAATACACTGATTTCATCGGCCATTGCCGGCTTGAACTCAGACGATATTGAGAGTTTCCAGATTCTGAAAGACGGATCGGCCACCTCTATATATGGTGCGCGTGCGATGGCTGGTGTCATCGTCATCACCACCAAGAAGGGTAAGGCTGGGCAATCGCACATCAGTTATACCGGTGAATACACCATGCGACTCAGGCCAACTTACAGCACCTTCAACATCATGAACTCGCAAGACCAGATGTCTATTTACCGCGAGTTGGAGAAGAAGGGCTTCTTGAACTATGCCGAGACGGCCAATGCCATGAACAGTGGTGTGTATGGTAAGATGTACCAAATGCTGTCGGAATACAACAAGGAGACAGGTCAGTTTGCCCTGGCCAATACGGAGAAGGCAAAGAACGCCTATCTGCGCGCGGCCGAATTTAGAAACACCAACTGGTTTAAGGACCTGTTCTCAACAGCCATCATGCACAACCACTCGGTGAGTATCTCGGGCGGTACGGAGAAATCGCAATACTATGCTTCTCTCTCGGCCATGTTTGACCCAGGGTGGACCAAGCAGAGTAGGGTGCAACGATACACGGCTAACATCAATACCACTTACAACCTCAACAAGCATTTTGACATTAATTTGATTGGAAATGCCTCGTACCGTAAGCAACAGGCACCGGGTACGTTGAATTCGGACGTTGATTTGGTGACTGGTGAGGTGAAGCGCGACTTCGACATCAACCCATATTCCTATGCGTTGAACACCTCGCGTACGTTAGATCCAAACGAATTTTACACTCGCAACTTCGCCCCATTCAACATCTTCCATGAGTTGGATAACAACTATATGGATTTGCATGTATCCGATTTCCGTGTGCAGGCCAGCATTGACTACAGGCCTATTCAGAAATTGAAGATAACCCTGTTGGGGTCGGCTAAGAGTTCTTCCACCTCTCAGGAACATAACATTCTGGACGAATCGAACCAGGCCATGGCTTACCGTGCCATGCCTACGGCCGCTATTCGTGACAGGAACCCCTTCTTGTACAAAGATCCAGACAATATTTATGCGCTGCCAATATCCGTGTTGCCTTACGGTGGTATCTACGAGCGTCGCGACAACAGGTTCTTTGGATGGGACACACGACTCTCAGCCAGCTACAATGACGTGTTCAACGATACGCATATCTTGAACCTCTACGGTGGTATGGAAACCAACTTGGTTGACCGTAAGTCTACCTGGTTTCGCGGTTGGGGCTTGCAGTACAGCCAAGGCGAGGTGCCACTGTATGCATACCAAGTTTTCAAAAAAGGTCAGGAAAACGGCTCTGATTATTTTACGATGGACAATACCCACATCCGCAGTGCGGCCTTCTTTGGTACGGGTACCTATTCTTATAAAGGACGTTATCAATTGACGGGTACCATTCGCTATGAGGGAACCAACTATCTAGGCAAGGCTACCAGTGCACGCTGGATGCCTACATGGAACCTTTCGAGTGCTTGGAACGCACATGAGGAAAGTTGGTACGAAGGCTTGTTTAAGGATGTGCTAACACACAGCACGTTCCGTGTGAGTTATTCGTTGACTGGTGACCGTCCTGCCATCACCAACGCTCTGCCTATCTTCCGTAGTTCCAACCCATGGCGACCCTTCACCAACGTGCAGGAACCAGGATTGGATCAGGTGTTAGGTAATCCGGAGTTGACCTATGAGAAAAAGCACGAGCTGAACTTTGGTTTCGATTTGGGCTTCCTGAAGAACCGCATCAACCTGAGTGCCGACTTCTACTGGCGTAACAACTACGATTTGATTGGTATTGCAAACACCGAGTTGTATGGCCCGCAGTATGCCAATGTGGCATCCATGAAGTCGAATGGTATGGAGTTTTCGCTCTCTACTACCAATATCAAGACGGAGGACTTTACTTGGAGTACCAACTTGATCTACTCACACTCGCACAACGAGATTACTGAACTCAATGCGCTGTCTCGCGTTATTGACATGGTGCAGGGAACCGGTTTTGCCAAGGAAGGCTATCCTGTGCGCTCGGTATTCTCTGTTCCATTCCGCGGGTTGAACCGCGAAGGATTGCCAACCTTCCTCGATCAAAATGGCAATGTCACCACAACGGGCATCTACTTCCAGGAACGTGATCCGGAAAAGGTGAAGTTCTTGAAATATGAAGGATCGGCTGAACCTACAGACGTAGGCTCGCTGGGCAACATCTTTAAATACAAAAACTGGACGTTGAACGTGTTCTTGACCTATTCGTTTGGCAATGTTGTGCGTCTGGATCCAGTGTTCTCCAACGAATATGACGACCTCTCGTCTATGCCTAAGGAGTTCCGTAATCGCTGGGAAGTGTCTGGTAATGAGCGAAAAACCAGCATCCCCGTGATAGCAAGTGCGCAGCAGAACCAATACGACAGAAACCTTTCTTATGCCTACAACGCATACAACTATTCGGATGCGCGTATCGCCAAGGGAGATTTCATCCGCATGAAAGAATTGTCTTTGGGCTATGATTTCCCAAACAGCGTACGCCAGTTCCTGAACGTAAACACGCTCTCACTGAAACTTCAGGCCACCAACCTCTTCTTGCTCTATGCAGACAGAAAACTGAACGGGCAGGATCCTGAATTCTTTAATACAGGTGGTGTGGCCGTTCCGGTACCAAAGCAGTTCACGCTCACACTTAGATTAGGACTCTAAAATACAGCAAAGATGAAAACAATAAAAATAACATATACAGCATTGGCCTTGACATTCTCGGCCCTGACATTGTCTTCGTGCGGCGAGTATCTGGACACTTTGCCAGATAACCGTACGACCATTGATACCGAGAAGAAGGTGGCCAATCTATTGATGTCTGCTTATCCTCATTCCTCTAATCTGTTGATTAACGAGACGATGTCGGATAATGCTGACTATTATGGCGACAAAAATCCAAACGGTGACCGCTTTGGTGACCAGGTTTATTTCTGGCAAGACGTGACAGAGAGTGATAATGAGTCGCCCATGAGACTATGGTTATCTTGTTATGATGCCATCGCAAGCGCAAACCAAGCACTGGCATCCATTGAAGATATGGGTGGTGCCAAGACAGAGGCATTGCAGACCTCCAAAGCAGAGGCATTGCTTTGCCGGGCATACGCACACTTTTTGCTGGTCAACGAATTCTGCATGAACTACAGTGAAGGTAGCAAGGCGTTGGGTATACATTACTCAGACAAAGTGGAAAACATCACCGAGAAACACAATCGTGGTACCGTTGCTGAGGTCTATGCGCGTATCGAGGAAGACTTGAAAGAGGCACTTCCCCTCGTGACGGACAATTATACCGTGCCTAAGTACCACTTCAACAAGCGGGCTGCATACGCTTTCGCTACCCGTTTCTATCTTTATTATGAGAAATGGAACGAGGCTGTGAAGTATGCTGACATGTGTTTGGGCAGCAATGCGGCAGCAACTCTTCGTGACTGGAAAGCCATGAGCGAGATGACCTCTGACTTCGATGCCATCTCACAGCATTATGTTGCAGCAGATGTCGCTGCCAACCTGATGATAAGTACGCATGTTTCTCAGCTTGGTGTATTCTTTGGTCCGTATACATATTTTAAGCGTTACGCACATGGCTCATATATTTCCAACAACGAAGACTTCGAGGCAACTAATGTTTGGGGCAGAGGTGGATTCTATTATAAACCGTTTTCACGCAGAGGTAACAACTTTGATGTAGTGCAAATATGGAAGTTGCCTTACCTGTTCGAAATTGATGACCCTGTTGCGAGGACCGGTTTTCCCCATACGGTGAATGTGGTTTTCACAACAGACGAAGTGCTGCTGAACCGTGCAGAGGCTTACATCATGCTGAAACAATACGATAAGGCAGCGGCCGACCTTGACATGTGGATGCATAATATTGTGAAAACTAATGTGACGTTGACATCAGAAAAGATACAGAATTTCTATAAATCTGTTCCCTATTCATACGACGATGCTTCGAAGATGGCGTCAACTGTGAAGAAACATCTGCATCCAGCATTCGCCATTGACGCAGAAGGATCCGTGCAGGAAACGATGTTACAGTGCGTCTTGGGCTTCCGTCGCATGGAAACTCTCCATCAGGGCTTGCGCTGGTTTGACGTGAAGCGTTACGGTATCGAAATCGTTCGCAGAACCATGGGCGCTGACGGAAAGCCAGCTACGTTGACAGATGTGTTGAAGAAGGATGATAATCGCCGTGCCGTCCAGATACCATTGGATATTCGTCAGGCCGGTGTTGAGGCTAATCCACGTTAATTTAATCAATAAAAACGAATATGTATATGAAAAAATATATAGTATGCGCGTCGCTTTGTCTGGTATGCTTAGGGTTTGGATCCTGTTCAGAGGACAAGCTCGAGGCAGAAAGTGTTATCGTTGATTCAAATGTAAAGCAAACCGACTTCGACAAGTGGATCAAGGCAAATTTAACAGATCCCTACAACATCCAGTTCGTGTACCGGTACGATCATAATGAAACGGACATGAACTATTACAATGTGCCTGCCGACTATGAGCAAGCTGTGAAACTGGCACACATCGTGAAGTATGCCAGCATCGAGGCATATGACCAAGTGGCAGGAGTGGATTTCACCAGAACATACTTTCCCAAGTTGTTCTATGCAACAGGTGAGTTCCAGTATCGCAACAACGGTACGATGATTTTAGGTACTGCTGAAGGCGGAAAGAAAATATTCTTGGCTGGTACCAATCATTTGAATAAACTTTCTACAACGGTTGAAAGTTTGAACACGTATTATCTGCGTACCATCCATCATGAGTTCACGCACATTTTGAATCAGACGAAAAGTTTTACAGCTGATTATCAGAAGGTGAACGGAAGTCTGTATATCGGCGACGCATGGAGCTCACCAGACGGACAGTCAGGTTATCTGCAACGAGGTTTCATCTCTGCCTACTCGCAGATGGAGGCTCGTGAAGACTTTGCCGAGATGTTGTCTATGTACATCACGAATACACCTGAGCAGTGGGCGAAGTGGATGGCAGAGGCAGGAGCAAAAGATCCTGAGACCAAAGTGGAGGCACCAGGTGCTGGACACATTGCCAAGAAATTAGAGATGGTAAGGGTTTACATGCGTGACGAATTTAACATTGATATCGATGTGCTTCGCGATGAGATTTTGCGTCGTGAGGGTGATGTCATCAATGGATATGTGAACTTGACCGATTTGAAAATAGATAAGTAAAGGAGACCATCATGATGAAAACAAATAAAATATTGACAGGCTTGACCTTGATGCTTTCGGCACTGTTGTTTCAGTCGTGCTTGAAAGATCAGGAGGACGTGTTTGACGAGTCTTCAGCCGCTCGTATGGAAAACTACCTGAATGAGGCACAGCGTGTGTTGATGAGTTCGGAGAATGGCTGGGTACTTGAATATTATCCTGAAACACACCGCAAGTATGGCGGCTTCACTTATACATTGAAGTTTACTAAGGATGAGGCAGAAGTGAGATCCGAGATTAATCCAGATGCGAAGGAAACCTGCCTGTATGCCATGAAGACAAACAATGGGCCGGAGTTGTCTTTTGACACTTATAGCCCGATGATGCACTTCTTCGCAACGCCTTCGTCTGATTTGAATGAAGCCTATGGCGGTGACTTTGAGTTTGTTATCGACAGCATTGGGCAGGATGCCATCAAATTCCATGGCAAGCGATCGCAGAATGTGATGTACATGCGCCGTCTGAAAGAGAGTGCCGCAGCCTACCAGAAAAAAGTGGTTGACTTGGGCGATAATTTCAACCTCATTGGCTCTGATGGCACTATAGGCGGAAAAAAAGCTCATTTTGAATATGATGTTGTTGCCCGCCAGCTTACTATCACGACGGACACCGACACTCTTGAAACAGCCTACAACTATACCGACAATGGGTTGCGACTGTACGAACCACTAATGGTTAATGGCGTATCGGTTTCTGAGTTGACTTACTCTAAGGAAAAACTCTCATTAGCTGCTGACAAGGTAGATTTGGCCAAGGGCTGGCAGAATCCGCAGACAGTCGTTGATGAGATTAAGAGCATTGGTTCGGATGATGAGGCCTTCAGCAGAACCTATCGCAACATTGACAACCTGGGAGAGTTCAAATTTGTTACGGGTGCCGACTGGGTAAACGTGACGACCAATGGCAACGACCTGACTGTTAGTATGACTCCAAACACTACCGGCGACGTTCGTTCAACCGAAGTCTTTGTTGTGAATGGCAATTACCAATCATCGTTCGTCGTGACACAATGTGAGGTTGGCGATGTGACAGGCAACTATGCATTCATTTATAAGGACAATAAAGGAAATGAAAGAGTGACTAAGGCATCGCTCTCTGCATCCGGCAAGGGAATGAAGTTTGCTTTCGTAGATCCCGATGACAAAAAGACTTACAGCATTCCCGTGGCCTTTGACCAGGCTACTGGTTCGTTGAAAATACAAGGAGGAAGCTTGGGTAAGTTCAATTCTACCTATTATATGATAAGCACTTTCGTGTTTGGGGATAGAAGCTATGCTACATGGAGTCCCGCAGCTTACATGTCTGCGCCGTTCCAGCATGACGAGAAGAATGGCACCTATGCCATCTTCGGTGGTAAGGTTGAAGGCAATCCCATCGAGGCACTCGCAGTCTTTGCTTCTGAGGTGGAGTCACCAATGTCTTTGGCAGAGATGGCTGGCTTCCTGTTCTGGTTTGAGTCGCCTATCATTGTTAAGTTAAAGAACGAGGGTCAGCCTGCCAAGAGCTTCTATGGACTGGAAGAAAGAATGCCTCAGGTAAAGCGTTCTTCCGTCCCAGCATCTATCAAAATGATTGAAAAATAAAGAAAGCAATATGAAGAAAATATATAGTTTCCTGCTACTTGCGGCTTTTACATTGGCTTTTAGTGCATGTAGCGACGATCAAGATCAAGTTGGCAGCGAGTATTCTCGCGAGTCCACTGTCAAGGTAACCAGTTCTAACCTTGTTTTCTCTGCCGCTGCCGGTACTGGTACGCTAGTGTTTGAAGCTCCTTCAACAGCAACGGTGTCTGTTGATACCCAATGGGCTTCGGCTGTGGTCAATGGCAACAAGGTTGATGTGAGCGTTAAGAAAAATCCTAAGTTGGAAGGGCGTTCGGCACTATTAACTATCAAATGTGGCGATGATTCCACGCAGGTTACCGTTCAACAACGTGGAATGATGTTCAAATACGGTGGTGAAACATCGTAAGCATCCAACTTTAGCCGCCTTTGTGTGGGCTTCCAGCTTTACTACCTTTGCCCGAAAAACTTTATGTTTGTACTCAACGAAACAAATGTTTTTCGGGTTTGTTGCACTCCAGTAGACATGCGTCAGGGTA
>JAQYPT010000095.1 GCA_028726625.1 Prevotellaceae bacterium
AGAATACCCTGACGCATGTCTACTGGAGTGCAACAAACCCGAAAAACATTTGTTTCGTTGAGTACAAACATAAAGTTTTTCGGGCAAAGGTAGTAAAGCTGGAAGCCCACACAAAGGCGGCTAAAGTTGGATGCTTACAAATCAACTTCAAAACTATGTTGTCAAAAGCATAACAATCATATAGGTCTAACAATTTTAATTTAAAAGTAAACAATGAAAAGTAAACAAGGCAGTAAGCTGTACTTGTTGTTGAGTGTTTCGCTGTTCTCTATCTCTCCCAGTGCGTATGCAACGGTGGATACAGGACAGGGGAAGAACACCATTGATAAGGCTGTTCTAAAAAATGAAACACGGCAGTCACTGACCATCAGTGATATGCAACTAGACAACAATCAGCTTGTAAAAGGAACAATTGTCGATGTGAACGGCGAACCCATTATCGGGGCTACTATCAAGGTGGTAGGCAGTAATGAGGGTGTCGTGAGCGATATGGATGGTCATTTCCAAATCAATGCATCATCACAAGGGAAGTTGCAGATATCTTATGTCGGGTACATCGAGCAGGAAATTAGCATTCAAGGACGTAAAAATCTGCAAATCACCCTAAAGGAAGACAAGAAAATATTAGACGAAGTGGTGGTGATTGGTTATGGCACTACAACTAGACGCAGCATTACGGGTGCGGTTGACCAGGTGAAATGCGACATCTTAGAAAATAAGCCTGTGGCTAATGTAACACAAGCATTGCAAGGTGCTGCGCCCAACTTAATCATTCAACGTAAGAGCTATAATCCCAATGGAGAGAACACCAACCTGAATGTGCGTGGTATCAGCACCACCAACAGCAACTCTCCCCTGATTGTCATCGATGGATTGGTGTCCAATGAAGGCAGCTTGAATGACCTGAATCCTAATGACATTGAGAACATTTCCATCTTAAAAGATGCTGGTGCCGCTGCCATCTATGGATCTCGTTCATCCAATGGTGTCATCCTGGTAACCACTAAGAAGGGACGAATTAATGAGCCTACGCGTGTTAGATTGAACACTGCAGTGGGATGGGAAGACCCTGACATTTTGTTCACGCCTGTAACAGGTTATCAAAATGCCACGTTGAAGAATCTAGCATTGACCAACTCGGGCATGACTCCAGAGTTCACTCCAGAACAGATTCGTGACCTTTACGAACACAGAAATGAGGAAAACTGGTTCATGAATCAAATCTTCCGTACAGCCTTGCAGCAGAGCCATAACTTAAGTGTTTCAGGTGGTAGCCAAAAAACCACTTACATGGTAAGTCTGGGTTACTACGATCAGGAAAGCAACTATGTGGGGAATGATGCTTTTGGTATTCAACGTTATAACTTACGTTCGAACATTACAACCGAAGTTGGACGCTTCAAGATTCAGGCCTTGCTGGCCTTTACGCGCAACAATAGTGTGTCGACTATCGGTGGAAGCTTGGAAATTGATGCTACGCGTGTTCCTCCTTACTATTATAATCAGCTGAAATCTAATGGAAAATATTTGCTCAACAGTTACCTCACCGAGTTTACTCCATTGGGTAACCTTGAGGCTGGAGGGACCAACAAATACCGCAATAACGATTTTGTAGCCAACCTTAATGCCGAATATAAAATCATTGACGGATTGAAACTACGTGGCGTTTTTGGCGTTGACGTTGCCGGGCAATCGCGTTATACCCGCACATTGAGGGTACCTTATTATTATAGTGCCGACCAGGAGAAGCCATCGCGTTACGGTAATGATAAGAACTATACTGAAAACTGGAATTATGATTCGTATATGATTAACACGCAGTTGTTGCTCGATTATAACAAAAGTTTCGGAAACAACAATGTAAGTGCTTTGTTGGGTGTTACCAATGAGTCGGAGACAGGTCGCGGAAACCAGGTCAGAATAGACTATGCCAATGCCGATCTGGGTACATCTGCCAGTGACAAGGCAGAGATTACAACCAGTAATGGTTCTCATGTCTTCCCGGAAGATATGAGGAGAACCAGTATTACATCCGTATTGGGCCGCCTGGCTTATAACTATCGTGAACGTTATTATGCTGAGATTAACTTCAGATACGACGGCTCTTCCAAGTTCGCCAAAGACTATCGTTGGGGATTTTTCCCATCACTATCCTTGGGATGGAGAATCTCTGATGAACAATGGATGAAGAACTATCAAGAGCATGTGGGCGACTTGAAGATTCGAGGATCTTATGGTGTCCTGGGAAACCAAACCATCGGGATTTATGACCGATACACCATTTACAACATGTTCAATAACACCTATGCTTACAACAACAAAGAAGTAACCGGAGCGGGCTTTGTGCTTGGTACCGATAAGCTGAAATGGGAACGGACAAAAACCTTCAATGTAGGTTTTGATGCCACATTCTTCAAAAACAACTTGACGGTTTCTTTCGATTACTTCAACAAGCGAACAGTTGACATCTTGATGAAGCCGGTTGTTCCTTCTGTATACGGAACTATCCAAAACATGGATAATCTTGGTGAGGTCAGCAACCGCGGATGGGAGCTGGCACTGAACTACAGATTGCAGTCAGGTGATTTCGTTCATAACTTCATGGCAAACATTGGAGACAACTTCAATAAGTTGGAAAAGTTTCCTAATGAAGAACAGATTACACAGGCCAGCGAGATTTATATTCTTAAGCGTGTAGGTGTACCTTTGGGTTCATACTATGGATACCGCACTGACGGTTTCTTCAAAAGTTATGAAGAGATAGAAGCCTCTGCCCTACCCGTGGGTTTAACCGTTCAGCCCGGTGATAATAAATATGTAGACCGCAACAACGATGGTATCATCGACCCTAAAGACCGATTCATACTGGGTAATGCATTTCCACGCTACACCTTCGGTTTCAACTACGCTGTTGCTTGGAAAGGATTCGACTTCAGCCTTTTTGCACAAGGTGTAGGCAAGCGTGACATGGTTGTACGTGGAGAATTGCTCGAACCCTTCCACTCTAATTACTCGTATGTGATTTTCAAACACCAGCTTGATTATTGGACTCCTACCCATACAGATGCAAAATATCCTCGGTTGAGCGCACCGGGTTCTACCTCTACAGCCAATAATTTCCGTTTGGGATCAGACATGTACTTGCTTAATGGTGCCTACCTTCGTTTGAAAAACATCACACTGGGTTACACATTGCCTAAGGCTTGGACAGATAAGATGTCAATGCAGAAACTAAGAGTGTATGTCACAGGTCAAAATCTGTTTACGTTCAGTAGCTGTTCATTCATCGACCCAGAGTCTTCTGAGTTCAACAACCAGATGAGAAATGGCGGTGCAAATAGCGGGCGCAACTACCCTACGCTGAAGTATTATGGTTTTGGTTTAGACATTGAATTCTAATTTGGAGGAACGAAAATGAAGAAAATAAAATATTTGATAACATGCTTTATAGCTGTATTCATACTGGCTGGTTGCAACGGAATGGACAACGAGCCAACGAACAGCTACACTAACAAATCCTTCTGGACATCAATCGTTAAGGCACAGTACATGCTCAATATGGCATACAACCAGTTGTACAGTGCCGGAAAAATGTGGCAAGACGAAGCTTTGAGCGACAATGTGTTCCAAGGACGTGGATTCACTGACCAACGAACCATTCGCAATGGTATCGCTGACCCAGCCACATCCATCTTTGCCAACGAGTGGAGTAATCTCTATGGAGGTATCAAGACCACACATGTCATCTTGGAAAATATCGATAACCTGGATGCAACAGAAGCTGTGAAGAACAACATGAAGGCACAAGCCCGATTCATCCGTGCATCACTCTTCTTCCGTCTAACTAACTTCTATGGTGACATTCCATTCTTCACTAAGGACATCACGCTGGAAGAAGCGAATACGATTAGTCGTACACCACGTGCAAAGGTCATCGAATTCATTCATCAAGAACTGGACGACATCTTGCAGTACTTGCCCACTCGTGACCAACTTTCTGCAGAGGAAAATGGCAAAATCACCCAGGCTGCCGCATTGATGCTCCAAGCACGTGTCTACCTTTATGACAACGACTGGGCCAATGTAGAAAAGTATACCGGACAGATTATGGATGGAAGTCATGGAACTTACAAATTGTTCCCTAGCTTCAGTGGATTGTTTGAAAGTGAGAATGAATACAACTCAGAGGTCATTATGGACTGTGCATACGTTCCCTCTACCCGCACATGGAGTGAGATGAACGACATGGCTCCACTCTCTAAAGATGCTCGCGTTATCTCTACAGCTCCAACACAGGAACTGGTAGACAACTTCATCGCACTCGATGGAGACCCTATCAGCAGTTCTAAGACCTACAACGAGGCTCGTCCTTATGTCAACCGTGACCCACGTCTCACCGGAACTGTTATATATGATGGGTACGACTGGAGTGGAAATATCAAGGATGGCTCTGTAGGTGAGATTATCTACACCAATCCTAAGAAAAACACTCCCGATGGATACAAAGGACTCACGGGCAACTCTTCGGCAACAGGCTACTATGTTCGAAAATACTATGACAAGCATCATGAAGCAGGTATGTCATCAGGTTTGAACATTATCACCATGCGTTATGCCGATGTTCTCTTGATGTATGCAGAAGCCATGAATGAACAAGGAAAGATGACAGCCGAGGTTTGGAACAAAACCATTCGTCTCATCCGCGAACGTGCTGGCTTCACAAACCCAAAAGCTCTTAACTTTCCTGCAGAACAGTCACAGGAAGAAATGCGCCAGACGCTGCGCGTAGAGCGCCGATCAGAGCTTGCTTTAGAAGGTTTAAGATGGTTTGACATCAAACGATGGAAGGCCGGAACCGAATATCTCAATGGCTATATGCATGGTGCAAGATACGGAACCAACAACACCTACATTCGTTTGGACAATTATCAGTTTCTCGATGCACGTGATTACCTGTGGTCGGTGCCTCAGTCACAGATGGACATCAATCCAAACTTGAAGCCAAACAACCCCGGATATGCTAACTAATAACAAGAATAAAGATAATACATACAAAATTATGAAAACAAAAATATTTTCATCCCTACTGATGATCAGTGCTCTTTTTCTAAGCACGTCATGTACAGAAGACATGGAGTATAAAGATGTAAACGTTACAGCTGTCAAGCAACTCATGTCACCAAAAGACGGACAGACCGTACAACTGAAAGCTTCTGAAACGGCAACAACCTTCTTTGAATGGTCCTCCGCCTTAGCCGAAGACGGTAACACACCACTGTACGAAGTGTTGTTCGCCAAAGAGGATGGCGATTTCTCAACGCCTGTTTACCGCATTACTTCTGACAACAACGGCTCTCGCAATTATGCAACCATCAGTCACAAGAACCTTGACAAGATTGCATCGCTGGCCGGATTGGGAAGTGGTGAGACTGGAACCTTGAAGTGGACGGTTGTATCATCACGTGGCATCAATCAGGCAACCAGCACAGAAGTGCGCACCATCAAAATCACTCGTCTGTTGGGCTTCGCAGAAATTCCGACGCAACTATTCATTACCGGCGAAGGTTCTGAAGGACACAACGATGTGAACAAGGCAATGGCATTCTCGGCACCGAAGAGTGGTGAATTCGAGATTTTCACCAAATTGGAAGCCGGAAAACCCTATTATTTTATTGACAACAAGAAAGATGAATCTCGAAAATTCTTCATTGATGGCGCTACTCTCAAAGAGAACAATGCTACGTTGGGTACGGCTACAGTAGCCGAAACGGGTGTATATCGCATCAATCTCGACTTCTCCATCGCAACAGCTAAACTTTCCAAGGTAGAGAGTGTAGGTTTCTTCTTCAGTCCAAGCAATGCCGTAACCATACCTTTGGCATACCAAGGCAACGGAACATGGATCGGTTCGGGGGCTACACCGTTCAAACAAGAAGGTTGGGGACGTGATCAGCGTTACAAATTTGAAATGGTATTCGAAAAAGATGGCGTACGGTCTACTGTCCATTGGGGTCCCACCAACGCCGGACTTGATAGTGCTCCTGGAGATGCCGAAGCTGATTCATACTACGAAATGAAGGAATACAGACCTTCACAATGGGATCAAAAGTGGAAGCTTCAAGACAAATTTGACACGGAAAAGACCGGCAACAAGTCAAAATTTACATTCTACCTTAATGGCGATGGTGCATACCGTCACACTGTAGAGATAGCAAAATAATGGTAAAAGGCAGAGGATGGGCTTTTACAATGGTTGACATTCAACCAGCCAGCTGTACAAGTAGGCAGGCTCATCCTCTACCTTACTCATTGACAATAAATAAGCATAAAATGAAAAAAACATTTCTATATCTATTCCTGTTCGTGTTAGGAGCATCAACCTGGCAGTCGTGTTCTGACATCGAAGATGAATATACCTATGGGCGTGATCAATATACTATTGATTGGAACGCAGCTGCCGACAGTGCAACGTCATCGCTCATCAAGCACTTCTGGGATCAGAAAAATCATTATTTTGTATATCACGCCGACCGTTTTGAGCTCGGCTACGATAATAATTACTGGCCACAGGCGCATGCCATGGATGCGGTCATCGACGCCTATCTGCGTACGAAAGACGCCAAGTATTCACAATTGTTCGACCAATGGTTCGAAGGTATCAAAGCAGCAAACTTCTCCAATCCCGGACGTAATTATCTAAACGACTTTTATGATGATTCCGAATGGATTGCACTCACCATGCTACGCCTCTACGAAGCGACGAAAGATACCAAGTATCTCGACGCCACCAAAGAGCTTTGGACATGGATCAAGGGCGGATGGAACGAGTTGGGAGAAGGTGGCATCGCCTGGGAGCGAAAGAAGAATCAACACAGTAAGAATGCTTGTTCTAACGGCCCGGCAGCCATTTTGGCAGCTCGGTTATACAGGACAACAAAGGATGAGAATGATTTAAACTGGGCAAGAAAAATCTACGAGTGGGAAAAACAAACCCTCTTCAATCAAGCTACAGGTGCCGTTTATGACAACTTGAACGCGAAAACAGGTGAACTGAACACCATGACCTTGAGCTACAATCAAGGAACGTTCGTGGGTGCTGCATACGAGTTATACAAGCTCACTGGCGACGACATTTACTTGAACGATGCTCGCAAAGCGGCTTATTACTGCATCAGCAATGCTTCGATGATTGATATTGGCAATAATATATTGCGCAACGAGGGTGAAGGCGATGGCGGTTTGTTCAAAGGTATCTTCATGAGATACTTCACACAGTTGGTTTTGGAACCCAATTTGAATGCTGCTTATGCCAAGAAATTCACAACATTCTTGGACAACAACGCAGAAGTGTTGTGGCGCAAGGGTGTTAACAAGAAGGTCATGCTCTTTGGACCCAACTGGGCTTTGGCTCCAATTGGAACCACACAGCTTACCTCACAAACATCGGGTGCTACCTTGATGGAAATGAGAGCCTATTATGAAAAGAACAAAAAATAACGCTATAGTTTAACTTTCTCAGATATTCATATATAACTTAACCACAGAGAGTTATTAACACAAAATGGCAAGATGCATGACATCTTGCCGTTTTTATATTTTTCATGCCTGCCAATAGCATTGAGTTTGACTTCCAAAGTCAATGCTTTTCAAGGTCAAACTCATTGACTTTACACGCCAATCTACATGCCATTAAAAAGATATGCATAACAGGCTTGATAAGAACATGAATTTTGAGATGGTTAGCCGGTTCAACTGTTCTTCAAGAAAATATTGTCAAATTGTTTGGACAATTACAGATTTTACCTTAATTTTACCAACCAAAACAAGCAAGATGTCAAGAAAAAAGAAGCCTTTACCCTTATTAGAAAACATCCTGATTACGGACGTTGCCGCCGAAGGAAAGTCGTTGGCACGCATAGACGACATGGTTGTATTTGTACCATTTGCAGTACCCGGAGACGTGGTAGACTTGCAGGTGCGCAAAAAGAAGCACCACTATTGTGAAGCCGAGGTGGTACGTTTCATCAAATACAGTGATGTGCGACAAACACCAAAGTGCCAGCATTTTGGAATTTGTGGTGGATGTAAGTGGCAAATGTTGCCCTATGAAGAACAACTTAAGGCTAAACAAAAGCAAGTACACGACCAATTGGAGCGAATCGGTAAGATAGAATTACCCGAATTCAGACCTATCATGGGGTCGGAAAAGACATATGAATACCGCAACAAACTGGAGTTTGGTTGCTCCAACAAACGATGGCTAACCTGGGAAGAGGTGACCGGTGGGGTGAAATATGACCACATGAATGCCATTGGTTTTCACATCACAGGAGCCTTTGATAAGATCTATCCCATCGAGAAATGTTGGCTCATGGATGACCTCTGCAATCAAATCAGAAACTGCATTCGCGACTATGCCATCGACCACGACATCAGCTTCTTTGACCTGAGAGCACAAACCGGACTGCTGCGCGACATCATGATACGCAGTGCGAACACGGGTGAGTGGATGGTACTGGTTCAGTTTAAGTTCCAAGAAGAGGGTGATGAACAACGTGCGCATGGGCTATTGCAGCATGTAGCCGACTCGTTTCCACAGATAACTTCCCTACTTTACGTGGACAACCAGAAGTGTAACGATACCTTTGGCGACCAAACGGTTGTGGTGTTCAAGGGAAAAGATCATATCACAGAAACCATGGGCGACCTAAAGTTCAAAGTGGCAGCCAAGAGCTTTTACCAAACCAATACCAACCAGGCTTACCATCTATACAGCGTGGCGCGCGAGTTTGCCCAACTTACTGGTAAAGAGTTGGTTTACGATCTATACACGGGAACGGGTACCATTGCCAATTTCGTGGCCAGAGAAGCCCGACAGGTCATCGGCATTGAATATGTAGAAGATGCCATCAAAGATGCGAAAGTCAATTCGGCAACCAACAACATATCCAACACCCTGTTCTACGCAGGCGACATGAAGAACATTCTTACCGAGGAATTCATTACCGAACATGGCCGTCCTGATGTCATTATCACCGATCCTCCACGCGCAGGCATGCACCCAGATGTGGTTCGTACCATTCTCGGAGCGGCTCCACAACGCATTGTTTACGTCAGTTGCAATCCTGCAACACAAGCGCGCGACCTGCAAATGTTGGATGAGCAGTACAAGGTAATGGCCGTTCAGCCAGTTGATATGTTTCCCCACACGCCACATGTTGAGAACGTGGTACTGCTTGAGCAACGCTAAGACAGAGTCTAAAACAAATCTACTATGAAAAGAACAAACAAGGTTTTACTAATCTACACCGGTGGCACCATCGGCATGGGGCAGAACATCAAGACTGGTGCTTTGGAGCCTCTCGACTTTCATCATTTGGTTGAGAACGTGCCGGAGTTTGAATTGATTCAGACAGATGTTGACGTCTATCAGTTCACTCCCCCCATTGATTCGAGTGACATGACACCCACCATGTGGGCAAAGCTGGTGACCATCATCAGCGAACGCTATGAACATTATGACGGATTCGTCATTCTGCACGGAACCGATACAATGGCCTATACCGCCTCTGCCCTATCGTTCATGTTGGAAAATCTTACAAAGCCCGTTGTGCTGACAGGTAGTCAGTTGCCAATTGGGGTGCTGAGAACAGACGGAAAGGAAAATCTCATATCAAGTATCGAACTGGCTTCGGCTCATCACGAAGACGGAACGGCCATCGTTCCAGAGGTGTGTATTTATTTCAATGGCCGCCTGTTGCGGGGCAATCGCAGTACGAAACAGAATGCAGATGGATTCAATGCCTTCGATTCTTTCAACTTTCCACACCTCTGTGATGCGGGTGTGAACTTCACCTATCATGAACATCTTATTTTGAAGCCCAACTTCAAGAAGCCTATGGTTCCCCATACACACATGGATTCTCATGTAATGGCGTTGTCACTGTTTCCCGGTTTACAGGAAGATATTGTGCAACAAATTCTTGAAGTACCCAACTTGAGAGGCATTGTGATGCGCAGTTACGGAAGCGGGAATGCGCCTCAGACGTCATGGCTCACCCAATTGCTTAGTCAAGCAGCGGAAAGAGGTGTCATTGTCGTTAATGTTAGCCAGTGCGTATGGGGCAATGTGGAGATGTCGCGTTATGACAATGGGTATCAATTACAAAATGCTGGTGTTGTCAGCGGTTACGACAGTACCGTTGAAGCCGCCCTTGCCAAGCTGATGTTTTTGCAGGCTCAATATGATGACTATAATACTATCTGCCAAAAGATGAAACAATCGATAGCAGGAGAGATTACTCTTCCTCCAAACGTCACCATGAACTGACCCTTCTATCTGCCAGCATAAGCATGATTTACCCCAGTTAAAGAGATGGCTACAAACGATTTGAAACAGCTCAAACGTTTTTAAAGTCTACCTCTAACTGGGGTAAATCATTCATTCTAAACAGCTGTTTTTCATGCTTCGCAAATACCTTTTCTGACGGAAAAGATATTTGCTTGCATTCAAACAGACGAAAAATTTTTACCTACACTTTATACTCTACAAATGCCTCCATGGCTTCGTAGCATGCCAACCCTAGACTATCGTAAAGGGCTGCGGTAGCATGATTGCGGTCTTCAGAACGCTGCCAGAACAAACGTTCATCGTTGCCAAGGAATGGAGCACTTTCCATTTGACTCTGGTGTTTCAAGATGCTGTTGCGCTTAGCACGCAGCTCTTCTGGACTCATGGGTACACACATCTCAATGTTTTCAATTTCCCATTCAGCCCAAGCACCACGATACATCCACACTTTACAATCTTTCAACCATTCTGCTCCATCTTCTTTTTCAAGTTCAAGAGCAGCCAACACGGCATCAGTACATTTCTTATGAGTGCCATGTGGATCAGCCAAGTCGCCTGCTACATATATTTGATGCGGCTTAACCTCTTGCAAAAGTTGGCGCACAATCTCAACATCCTTTTCCGTCATCGGCAGTTTTTCAATCTTACCCGACTCGTAGAAAGGCAAGTCAAGGAAGTGAACATGGTCTAATGGCACGCCATTGAATGTACAAGCCGTGCGTGCTTCGCCACGCCGAATCAACCCTTTGATGGTTCTTACATCTAAGGTGTCGATGTCGCCATCCTTCTTATTTGCCAAGAATTTCTTGATTTCACTATACTTTTGCTTAATCACCTTATCTTTCTCGCCATCGAATATCTGATTGAATCCGTTGATGAAGTGCATGAAGCGCGTTACTTCTTCATCGCCTACTGCAATGTTTCCACTGGTTTCATATGCCACATGAAGGTCGTGTCCCTGCTGAACCAGTCGGCGTAAGGTGCCACCCATGGAGATCACATCATCGTCGGGATGCGGGGAAAAGACTATCACTCGCTTGGGAAATGGTTTCGCACGCTCTGGACGGTATGTGTCATCAGCATTCGGTTTGCCACCTGGCCAACCCGTAATGGTATGCTGTAAGTCGTTAAAAATCTTAATGTTGGCATTGTAAGCCGAACCATAAAGTGCCAACAACTCGCTCAAACCGTGGTCGTTGTAATCTTTATTAGTCAACTTCAAGATAGGTTTTCCTGTGAGCTGACATAACCATACCAATGCTGAGCGCACCAATTTATCTGTCCATTGACACGATTTTACAAGCCAAGGGTGCACGATACGTGTCAGACGAGATGCGGCAGGCAGGTCGATAACCACTTCAACATTGTTGTGAGTTTGCAAAAATGAGGCAGGAAGTGCATCGGTAATCACACCCTCTACGGTCTTTTGAATAACCTCAGCCTTTTCCTCGCTCCAAGCAGCAAGAAATATTTTCTTTGCTTTCAACAGGGTTGCAATACCCATGGTGATAGAACAAGGAGGCACTTGTTCGTTCGTTCCAAAGCTCAAAGTCATTTCTTGTCGCAGCACATTGTCTACTAAGATAATGCGCGAGTTGCTGGTCACAGTAGATCCTGGCACGTTGCAGGCGATGTTTCCACTACGACCAATACCTATTAACATCACGTCAATACCTCCAAACGTGTTGATACGCTCCTCGTATAAGCGACAATGATTCTGCACATCGTCTTGCGAAATGCTACCATCTAAGGTAAATATGTTTTTCTTATCGATATCTACGTGATCTAAAAAGCGTGTGCACAACTGACTAATACTGCTGTTCTGCGATTTGGATGTGAGTGGGAAATATTCGTATGCATTGAAAACTACGACATTGTGAAAGCTCAACTGTTTAGCTTCGTACATGCTAATCAGCTCTTTGAAAATAGGTGTGAGCGACAAACCTGTACCCAAACCAAGTACACAAAACTTGCCTTCTTTTTGCTTATTCTTAATAATGGCGGCTATATTTTCTGCCACATGCTTCGCACCCTCTTCCTCTTGGGCAAAGATGTTCGTGTGTATCTTTTCGTAACGCGTTAACTCCGAACGGTCTATGGCCGTTTTAGGTCGGTATATTTCAACCGGAATTTTAGTTAATACAATCTCTGAACTTAAATTTAGATTCATGTTTTTACATCGATAAAAAAGGGCTAGTAGTTTTTATACGCTACTCGCCCCTTGAGTTGTTAAATGTTATCTTTCTCAATATCTTTAAAGTAGCGATACGTTCCAACTTTCAGTTCGTCGGTCGCAGGTTCGTCACAAACGATGATTCCGTGCGGATGTTGCTGAAGCACACTGATTGTCCAATAGTGGGTAACCGGTCCTTCTACCACAGCTTGCAATGCGCGAGCCTTGTGATGACCGTTACAGAGTATCATCACTTCTTGCGCATCCATCACGGTTCCTACTCCAACTGTCAATGCGTGTTTTGGAACTTTGTTTACATCGTTGTCAAAGAAACGACTGTTGGCGATAATCGTATCGCTGGTCAGTGTTTTGATGCGCGTGCGGGATGTCAACGATGAGCAGGGCTCATTAAAAGCAATATGACCGTCTGGGCCAATGCCGCCAATAAACAAATCAATGCCCCCCGCAGCTTTAATCTTCTCTTCGTATGCCTTGCATTCAGCCTCCAAATCCTTTGCATTGCCGTTAAGAATATGGATGTTTTCCTTGGGACAGTCGATATGGTCAAACAAATTCCGCGCCATGAATGAGTGATAGCTTTCGGGATGCGATTCAGGCAACCCCACATACTCATCCATGTTGAAGGTCAATACATTTTTAAATGACACTCTACTCTCTTGACAAGCCTTTACCAAGCGAGCGTACATACCCTCCGGAGAAGAACCTGTAGGCAAACCTAACACGAAAGGATGATCAGGTGTTGGGTTGAACTTGTTAATACGCTCAATGACATGTTCGGCTGCCCAACGTGACAGCGACTCGTAATTTTCTTCAATAATGACTCTCATCTTCAATTAGTTTGTTAATGGTTATTTTTTCCAAAGATGTTTTGCATATACATAGTCATAGAGGTCATAGAATCTAACGAATCTTGTAAGACGCTCTTTAAACTCTGGAAAATCTTTCTTCTTATCCGACCATTGAATCTCAGAAATGGCAGCAAGGCGTGGAAGCAACTGGTATTCTGCTAAATTAGGATAGGCGATATACTCTGTCCACAGATTGGCTTGAACACCAATAATATGTTGACGCACGTCAACCGACAGGGTGTCTGGCAGGGGGTCAAAGCTGTAAGTCTTCTCGATGGGGAGATTCCCGCCAATCAAAAGCGGTTCTGAAGCCCGTTTATCTGTCTGGTAATAGTCAAAGTAAGCATAGGTGGTTGGTGACATCACGACATCGTGACCTCTCTTCGCAGCTTTGACACCAGGCTCTACTCCACGCCAACTCATGACGGTAGCGCTCTGATTGATGTCACCGTCCAGAATTTCGTCCCATCCGATAATACTTCTACCTTTGCTGTTGACAAACTTTTCTATGCGGTTGGTGAAATATCCTTGCAGCTTATTCACCGGTAGATTGTGGTCTTTCATAACCTTCTGACACTTGGGACATTTCTCCCAACGCACACGCGGAGATTCGTCGCCACCAATATTTATCAACTTAGAGGGGAAGATATCGATGAGTTCACCCAGCACATCCTGACAGAACTGATAAGTCTTTTCGTTACCCAAGCACAGCACATCATTGAAGATGCCCCATGACGTTGCCACCTTATAAGGACCACCAGTACAACCCAGTTCAGGATAAGATGCCAGCGCAGCAAGCATGTGACCGGGCATATCGATTTCGGGAATCACCGTGATATATCTGTCAGCAGCATACTTAACGATTTCACGAGCTTGGTCTTGTGTATAGAAACCACCATAAGGCACGCCATCATAGACAGCAGAATTATGTCCAATGACCGTTTCAGAACGCACTGATCCAATTTCTGTCAGCTTAGGGTATTTCTTAATTTCTATACGCCAACCTTGGTCTTCGCTCAGATGCCAGTGGAAGACATTCATATTGTGAAGCGCCAACAAATCTATGTATTTCTTTACGAAATCCAGTGGGAAGAAATGACGGCCACAGTCGAGCATGCCTCCCCGATAACCAAAGCGAGGCGCATCTTTAATTACAACGCCCGGAAAAGTGATTTGACTGTCGGTTTTCTGTGTGGGCAACGACTTGCGCAGGGTTTGTATTCCATAGAAAATACCATTAGGTGTCTTTCCTGTAACAGTAATTCCTTTGTTTGTCACAGTGATGACATACCCCTCTTCCTCCGTAATTTTCTTGCTTAATGACAGGGTGATGGCATTTTTAGATTTACTCGTGGTAGTTGACACCTGAATGCCAGTGACCTCGCGAATATACTGTGCCAGGAATTCGGCATTACGCTTCAAATCTGCATTTCCCTCTGGATAAACGATGGGAGTGGCAGCGGTCAACGTAAAATCTTTTTTAGCCGTTGCTGTAATCTCCCTCGGCATGGGAACTACCTTGTAATCGGCTACGGAACTAGCTGTCGCAGATTGAAAGGACAGCGCACTTAAAAATAGTGCTAACATTAAAAGTTTTGCTTTCATGATGAAAATAGTTATTTGTGACACAAAGTTATCACATTTTTCTTAAATAACACCCATCATTTCTTAAAAAAAAGATTTTCAATCTGTTTTTTACGGGTTTGCTTAGCAGGTGACCTGCTGTTTGAGGCACAAAAACCATCATCTGTTTTGAGCTGTCCAATTCTTTTCAAATAAAAAAATGATGTCACGTCTCGTCAAATTTGTCAGAGATTTTATCCGAAAAATGGACATAAAACGACACTTACAAAATCTCAATATAGAAAAAAATGATAGGCAAGCAGGATGCAAACATACGGTAATAGACGAAGCAAAATCGACCCTTTTTACGCAATAGCATTGAGTTTACTCAATTAGAAGCATCACTTTATCGGTCAATAAGCATGTTATTGAACAGCAAAAGCATACATATTATGGCCTAAAAGCAATGCTTTTGATGAAAAATAGTCTGAAAAATATTCGCATCGCGCAACGAAATATCACTAACACATTGTAATATTGGCACTTGCAAACATCGCTAAATCCTTGGCGTATTTACAAACTTCAGGGACGGAGTTTGCAAATACGCCATGGATAAGAGAGGTCGTTGTCAAGAAAATTCTCAATCAGTCATCCTCCTTGTTCTTCGTCCTATCAACGAAAAATAAGAGAAAACATGACATGATAGAAGTGCTGACATGTTAGTGGTTGTCCTCTGCAACAAAATAGATGTTTTTATTTTGTCATTTTATCGCTTTATTGTAACTTTGCAATCACCATATTTATATACCGAATGAAAGAATTTGTCATATCAGAAGCAAAAGCCGAAACAGCCATACTCGTAGGTCTCATCACTCAGGATCAGAACGAGGAGAAGACCAATGAATATCTTGACGAGTTGGAATTTCTGGCAGATACCGCAGGCGCAGTTACCATCAAAAGATTCACACAGAAGCTGGGAGGACCCAACATGGTGAGTTATGTAGGTAAAGGCAAATTGGAAGAAATCAAGCAGTATATAGAAAACGAGAAAGAAAATGAACGCCCTGTTGGAATGGTTATTTTCGATGATGAGCTCTCTGCCAAGCAAATCAGAAACATAGAGAAAGAACTTCAGGTCAAAATCTTAGACCGGACCTCCCTGATTCTCGACATTTTTGCCATGCGGGCTCAGACGGCCAATGCGAAGACACAGGTTGAATTGGCGCAATACCGATACATGCTGCCTCGCCTGCAACGCTTGTGGACCCACTTGGAACGGCAAGGTGGCGGCTCTGGTTCTGGAGGTGGAAAGGGTTCTGTTGGCCTGCGTGGTCCAGGTGAGACGCAGCTTGAAATGGACCGCCGCATCATCTTACAGCGCATCACGCTGCTCAAGCAGCGGCTCATCGAGATTGACAAACAGAAAACCACACAGCGCAAGAACCGCGGAAGGATGATTCGGGTGGCCTTGGTGGGTTATACCAACGTGGGGAAGTCTACCCTGATGAACCTTTTGTCCAAGAGCGAGGTGTTCGCAGAGAACAAACTTTTTGCCACGCTGGACACCACGGTACGCAAGGTAGTGATTGAAAATCTCCCCTTTCTGCTGGCCGATACGGTGGGATTCATTCGGAAATTGCCCACCGACCTTGTTGATTCGTTCAAATCAACCCTTGACGAAGTGCGCGAGGCCGATTTGCTGTTGCATGTCGTAGACATTTCGCATCCCGACTTTGAAGAACAAATCAGAGTGGTTGACAACACGCTGAAGGAATTGGATGCGGCAGATAAACCTACCATGATCGTCTTCAACAAGATAGATCAATACAGATGGGTTGAGAAAGCTCCTGATGACTTGACACCTTCTACGCAAGAAAACCTTTCGTTAGAAGACTTGAAACGCACCTGGATGGCTAAGTTGAATGAAAACTGTGTCTTCATTTCGGCAAAACAAAAGCAAAACATTGACGAATTCAGGGAAACGTTGTACAAAGCCGTGCGCCAGTTGCATGTACAGAAATATCCGTACAACGACTTCTTGTATCCAACTGATTAATTGAATAAGATGAGAGAGTTCAGACAATTAACAAATGAAGAGATTAATGTATTAGAAAGTCGTGGTTGCTGGGCAGAAGACTGGTCTTCGGTCATGGTGGCAGAGGGATTCAGGCCAAACTACTTGAGTCGAGTTTTATTCTATGGCGAGAATCGTCTTGGCGCATTTGAAGAAACGCTGGAAGTGAGTAAGGGATTTTTCAAACATTCCGGCATTTTCAACGCCACATTGAGAAATGTAACCGTCGGTGACAATAGTTTGATAGAGAATGTCGGCAATTACATCAATAATTATACGATTGGCGACAGTTGTTTTATTTCAAACATTTGCACGCTCGAAACAACTGAAGGAGCCACATACGGTGAGGGCAACACCATTTCAGTATTAAATGAAGTTGGCGATGGTAACGTCGTGTTATTCAGGGAATTAAATAGCCAATTCGCCGCCTTCATGGTTCAACACTTTCAAGACAAGGCTCTGAAAGATGCCGTTCTTCGTCTCATCAAAGAAGGCATTGCGTTAAACGAGTCAGACCAAGGATGGATAGGCAATCGGGTAAAAATCGTCAACACGAAAGAAATCACCAACACCATCGTCTTTGACGATTGCGAAATAAACGGTGCGTCACGTCTGAGCGACTGTACAATACTTAGTTCAGAGGCCGCCAGTGTATATATTGGAACGGGCGTAATTTGCGAAAACTCCATCATCTCGCACGGGTCTTCCATTATCAATAGTGTAAAAATGCAAGATTGCTTTGTGGGTGAGACCTGCCAGATAACAAATGGTTTCACGGCATCTTCCAGTATATTCTTCGCCAATAGCTATATGGCCAACGGAGAGGCTTGTGCCGCTTTCTGTGGTCCCTTCTCATCCAGTCATCACAAGAGCAGCCTGTTGATTGGCGGTATGTTCTCTTTCTACAATGCAGGTTCGGCCACCAACTTCAGCAACCATGCGTATAAGATGGGACCGATGCACTATGGCGTGCTGCAACGTGGATGCAAGACAGCCAGCGGCGCCTATCTGCTGATGCCGGCACACATTGGTACATTCTCTGTTTGTTTCGGCAAATTGATGTATCACCCCGACACGCGCAGCCTTCCGTTCTCTTACTTAGTAGCCTACAGTGACATCATGTACTTGTCACCAGGTAGGAACATCACAACCGTTGGTCTGTACAGAGATATCAACAAGTGGCCGAAAAGAGATTTGCGTCCGCAGCATTCACAAAAGAGTATTGTAAACTTTGATTGGCTTTCTCCCTTCTCTGTCGGTGAAATTGTGGAAGGAAAAAAGATTCTTGAAAAGCTGCGCGAGGCCTCTGGTGATGACGTTTCAACCTATAATTATCATGAATATGTTATCAATGCCAGTTCTTTGAAAAAAGGTATCAAATATTATGACATCGCACTGCACATCTATATGGGTGCGGTTTTGAAGCGGGTTTTGAAGAAAGACCCGGCACTTACACCGCCTACTACGACGATTGGAACGGGCAAATGGACAGACTTGGCCGGACTGCTTCTACCTGTTTCGGAAGAAGAACGATTGATAGAAGATATTAAAAATGGTGAACTGGAAACAGTAGATGATGTGCTGCAAAGATTCACCGACATCAACGAACACTACCGAGAATATCAATGGGCTTGGACATACGAACTCATCAAGAATTATTATCAACTCGATACCATCACTTTGGCGGATGCCGATCGCGTTCGTACGGATTACGTCAAGGCACGTCGTGCATGGATAGCTGAGATTAGAAAAGATGCTGAGAAAGAGTTTGCCATGGGAGATGTAGAACAAAATTTATTCGATAACTTCATTGAAAAACTGGATCGAGAGGTTGAATACGAGAACTGAAATCAGGTTCAACCGCTTGAAACAAAACCTAACAAAATTGGATATTACTAACAAGTCATTAACAATCATAAAAATGAGAACAAGATTACTATTGTCAAGCTTACTGCTCATACTGTTTCAAAGTATTCTTCATGCAAAAGTATACGATTACCAAACAGTGACGGGCGACCCCATGAAAACCCGTATCTACACATTGGATAACGGATTGAAAGTTTACCTTAGCGTGAACAAAGAGAAAACTCGCATTCAAACTTACATTGCGGTTAAGACAGGAAGTAGGAACGATCCTGCCGAAACTACAGGTTTGGCTCACTATTTAGAGCACTTGATGTTTAAGGGAACCAAACAGTTTGGCACCACCAATGCGGAGAAAGAAGCTGCTTATCTGCAAGACATCACGCAGCGATATGAGAAATATCGCTTGCTGACCGATGCTGCCGAACGCAAACAGGCATATCATGAAATTGACAGTATATCACAGTTGGCTGCGCAATACAACATTCCCAATGAATATGACAAGCTGATGGCAGCCATCGGTTCTGAAGGGTCTAACGCCTTTACGAGCAACGACATCACCTGTTATGTGGAGAACATCCCGGCCAACGAAGTAGACAATTGGGCTAAAATACAAGCCGACAGATTTCAAAATATGGTGATCAGAGGCTTTCATACCGAATTGGAAGCGGTGTACGAAGAATTCAACATCGGGCTTTCGAACGATGGAAGAAAGCAGTGGAACGCTCTCAATGCCAAACTGTTTCCTACACATCCCTATGGTACACAAACCACCATCGGCACACAGGCTCATCTTAAAAATCCATCGATTGTAAACATTCAAAACTATTTCAAACGCTACTATGTGCCCAACAACGTGGCTATCTGCATGGCAGGCGACATGAATCCGGATGAAGTGGTTGCTACTTTGGACAAGTACTTCGGCTCATGGAAGAAGAGCCCGACACTATCCTACCCTACCTTCGCACCGCAACCCGACCTGAAAGCGAGTGTAGACACTACGGTGGTGGGTCAGGAAGCCGAAAATGTATTGCTGGCCTGGAAGTTTGACGGTGCTGCATCACTGCAAAACGACACATTGACACTGGTGGACAGAATATTGAGCAACGGGCATGCAGGCCTGTTAGATTTAAACCTCAATCAAAGCATGAAGGTCTTAAGAAGTGGTTCGTTCGTCAATGCCTTGGCCGATTATTCTTCATTCTGCATGGAGGGATTTCCCAAAGAAGGACAGTCTTTGGAAGAGGTCAAAAAGCTATTGTTGTCCGAGGTTGACAACATAAAACGTGGAGCGTTTGCCGATGACTTGCTCTCGTCTATCATCAACAACACCAAGCGCGATTATTACAAATCGCTACAATCAAACCGTTCGCGGGTTTCTATGCTGACCGATGCTTTTATAAACAATCAGAAATGGGAAGATGTGGTCAATCGCTTGGATAGATTGGCAAAGATTTCAAAACAAGACATCATGGCCTTTGCCAACAAACATTTCAAAGACAACTATGTTTGTGTGTACAAGAAGCAAGGCGAAGACACCACACAAAAGAAGATAGACAAACCACAAATCACCCCCATCCCCAGCAACCGCAACGAGAGCAGTGCATTTTTGCGTGACATAAAAAATGCACACGCCACGCCCATACAGCCGCAATTCCTTGATTTCAAGCGCGACTTAACCTTCACGCAGACTGAAAAGAAGCTACCTATTGTGTACAAACACAACAGCGATGACGGACTTTTTAACCTTGTTTTCAATTGGGATTTCGGCACAACTGCTAACAAAGAGTTTGCAGTGGCGAGTGATTACATCAACTACCTGGGTACTTCCAAGAAATCGGCAGAGGACATCAAACGCGAGTTTTACAAACTGGCTTGCAGCTTCAACATCATAGCCAATCCGCGCAAGATCGCCATTTTGTTGTCAGGATTGGATGAGAACATGCCCAAAGCGATAAAACTGCTCAACGAACTGATGACCGATGCGAAACCCGATGCGAAAGCGTACGAAAAATATGTTGCGGTGACATTGAAAGCAAGGCAAGACGACAAGAATGATCAACGCAAAAATTTCAATGCTTTAAGAAGGTATGCCATGTACGGACCGTACAATCAAGTGCGGAATATTGTAAGCGAACAAGAACTGAAAGCCTTACAGCCACAGCATTTGGTTGATTTGTTTCAATCGCTCAAACAATACGAACAATCCGTGCTATACTACGGTCCAACGAGTACAAAGCAGCTTTCTGCCTGCCTTGACAAGCTGTATGAGCCTGCCAAAAACAGAAAGCCAGCACTGAAAAACAAAGAATATCAAGAACAAACCACACCTCAAAACGAAGTGTACATTGCTCCCTACAATGCTAAAAACATTTACATGGTGATGTATCACAACGAGAACAAACCTTTTGATGCCAAGCAAGTAGCAGTAGGAACTCTATTCAATGAATACTTTGGCGGTGGTATGAACACCATTGTTTTCCAAGAGTTGCGTGAAGCTAGAGGGTTGGCTTATAGCGCATCAGCATTTTACAACAACAGTCCGTTGAAAGGTCATCCTGAGTATGCACAAACTTATATCATCACTCAAAACGACAAAATGATGGATTGCATCAAGGTGTTCAACAACATCTTAGACACCATTCCACAAAGTAAAGCTGCCTTTGACATTGCCAAACAGGGTTTGACGAAGCAACTGGCCAGTCTTCGCGTCACACGCAGTGGTGTACTACAAGCGTATTTGGATGCCAAAGAAAGAGGCATTGATTATGATGAAAACGAAAGAATCTATCAAGCCTTGCCCAGCATCACCATGCAAGATATTGTCAACTTCGAGCAAAAAAACATGGCACGCAAGCCCTATCGTTACGTCATTCTGGGCGATGAGAAGAATTTAAACATGGAAGCTCTGCAGAAAATAGGCAACATCAAACGTCTTTCTACCGAAGAGATATTTGGATATTGACAGCACAAATAACAATAAAATACGTTTAGAATAACAAGACAATAACAACAATAAAAACATTATGGCACAAACTCCTGAATTTAAGTATGCGCCCATGTTTCAAATGGGCAATGACGAAACTGAGTATTATTTATTAACAAAAGACGGCGTATCGGTTAGTCAATTTGAGGGAAAACCTGTCCTGAAAGTGACTCCGGAAGCACTCACCATGCTCACCCAACAAGCCTTTCACAATGTGAGTTTCATGTTGCGCCGCGCTCACAACGAACAAGTAGCGAAGATTTTAACCGACCCTGAGGCTTCGGACAATGACAAGTATGTGGCTCTCTCATTCTTGCGCAATGCAGAAGTAGCATCAAAAGGCAAACTGCCACTTTGCCAAGACACGGGTACGGCTATTGTTCACGGTGAAAAAGGACAACAGGTATGGACGAGCTTTTGCGATGAAGAAGCCATCTCTCGTGGCGTTTACAACACCTACACACAAGACAACCTGCGCTACTCACAGAATGCGCCTCTTAATATGTACGACGAGGTGAACACCAGATGCAACCTTCCAGCACAGATTGACTTAGAGGCAACCGAGGGAATGGAATACAAATTCTTGTTTGTCACCAAGGGAGGCGGCTCTGCCAACAAGACCTATCTGTACCAAATGACCAAAGCCATTATTCAAAACCCTGGCACCTTGGTTCCTTTCTTGGTAGAGAAAATGAAATCATTGGGTACAGCTGCTTGTCCTCCTTACCACATTGCATTCGTCATTGGAGGCACCTCGGCAGAGAAAAACCTGCTCACCGTGAAGTTAGCGTCTACTCATTATTATGACAACCTGCCCACCTCGGGGGATGAGACAGGACGTGCTTTCCGCGATGTGTCTCTGGAGAAGGAACTTTTAGACGAAGCACACAAGATTGGACTGGGTGCTCAGTTTGGTGGAAAATACATGGCTCACGACATTCGGGTGGTACGTTTGCCACGCCATGGAGCATCGTGTCCCATCGGAATGGGTGTCAGTTGTTCGGCAGACCGCAACATCAAAGCCAAGATTAACAAAGAGGGTTTGTGGATAGAGAAGTTGGACGAGAATCCCGGTTCACTCATTCCAGAGGAATTACGTCAAGCTGGTGAAGGCGATGTAGTGAAAATCAACCTCGATCAACCCATGGCAGACATCTGCAAAGAGCTGTCGCAATATCCAGTATCTACACGTGTGAGTCTCAACGGTACTATCATCGTGGCACGCGACATCGCACATGCCAAGCTCAAAGCACGTCTCGATGCAGGCGAAGAGTTGCCCGAATACTTCAAGAACCACCCTATTCTCTATGCTGGTCCGGCGAAGACTCCGGAGGGAATGCCTTGTGGCAGTATGGGTCCTACTACCGCAAACCGCATGGACCCTTATGTAGACGAGTTCCAAGATCATGGCGGTTCGATGGTGATGATTGCCAAAGGCAACCGCACACAAGTGGTTACCGATGCTTGTCAAAAGCACGGAGGTTTCTATTTGGGTAGCATTGGCGGTCCTGCTGCTGTGCTGTCAATGAACTCTATTAAGAGCATTGAGTGCGTGGAATATCCCGAACTCGGCATGGAAGCTATTTGGAAGATTGACGTTGTCGACTTCCCTGCTTTCATCTTAGTTGACGATAAGGGAAACGATTTCTTCAAACAACTGAAACCTTGGACGCCTAATTGCACAAAATAACAAACCGCAATAGCCTCTCATGGTTATGACTTAACCGCCAGTTTTGAATATGCAAAGCTGGCGGTTGTTCATTGAAAGGTAAACAAGGAATTATTCTGGGCGTATAACTCGCAAATCACAAGACTTTCTACTCCACTTCCTATAACATACGCAATGCAAAAAATAAATCAATTATTTGGGAGTATCAGATTCTTAATTTACCTTTGCAATTGATTATGATACTCTTAAGAAGACTTAAAATATTACTCTTATCCATATTCGCTTCAACGATTTTGTCTGCTCAAACGCCCATCGCAAACCGTGTTAACGAGGCGGCCAGACATGTATCAAAAGATGCCTCTGTGGTGGCGAAGTATACGGATAACAAGCGTCATAGTCTGTATTACATACGCAAGGACAAGTTTTTTTGTCTGGATGTAGTGCTCAACATCAATGAAGAACTCAACTTTACGCCACACAAATATGATAAAATTTTATCTTCCTACCTCAGTCCTGACGGTGAATACATGTTCATCTGCCTGGACAAGGGGAACAAATCAGGATGGGTACTGGAAGATAGATTCGAACTGTGGCGCATCAACTCTAATAACAGAAAGTCCTCACGAATAGCCTCAGGATTTACAATTGATAAAACAAAAGAAGGTTTTCTGCTTCGCAAAACCTCCAGGTGCTTAAATCCAAGAGCACCAAAATCTCAACAAAGATGGATGGTCAGGGATCATCATTTCGACTTGATGGGCCAAGCTACCGTTACCTTACCTGAATACGAGTACCACTTCTAACCTATCGTGTCGTGACATGAAAGCATCCTTGGTGTATTTCGTATTTAACATAGCAGCGGTTAAGATTGCGCAAATCGTTCAGCACTTCACTTAATACCCACTTCAAGCTATCGTTACGAACCTGTCGGCGGGCAGATCCATTTGGGTCTTGTACGGTAATATAACGATTATAACCTATGTCGAAAGTTGTGCCATAGAGGTGGCAACTGTTTGACTTAGCATTACCATTATGGCCTCTCAACCGCTCAATGTCCTCACGACTTCGCATTACACTGGTAATAATAATTTTGTGAAGAGGAATTCCTTTCACTTGCAGACTGTCAAAGAAGTTGCGCCCAATGTCTTGAAGCAACACAGCAGCCTGTGGCACCAGATAAGGAATACTGCTTTTTAACCGGTCGACATAGAAATAAGGATTCGCACCAATGTATACCAACTCAGCCTTCCTACTTTCAGCTTCGGCACGATCAAGCACAGGTTTTACCCCCAATTTGTTGGCCGCAATGAGCTGAACGTCATTCTGATCTGGAAACGATTTGGAAAAATTTTGGACGCTATAAATTCGATTTTTAACGAGTGATCCATCTGCATTGAAAAATTTTGAGCGCATATTCGGACGAGCTTCAGGGTTGTTCGCAGCTACGGATTTAACAGCATGATTTTCATTTGCCTTGCCTGTCTGCGTCAGCGAATCTAAACGATTACTCGGGGAAGTGATATCGTTTGCCGACCTATTGCCAGCAACATCAGGAAAGACGCAACGCACCATGCCCAACAACACTACGCAGAGGGCAAAACCTTGTAAATATCTCTTCTTTGAAATCTTCATCAATACAGCTTCTGAGCCACAAAGTTAATAAAAAGAAAACAGTTAATCCCTGTACCTATCTTTTTTTTTCACTTTTATGAAAAAACTCCAATACCACATCTTCAATGTCTAATCTTTTTCGTACATTTGCAACAATTATTTAAACTTATACATCACATTGATAGAGAAGCATATTGTTCTGGAAGACATAGACCCTATTACATTCTATGGGGTCAACAATGATCATTTACAGATGCTCAAGTCGCTGTTTCCTAAATTGCGAATAGTTGCCCGTGGAAACGTCATCCGCATATTGGGTGACGAGGAAGAGATGGCCAAAATCGAAGAAGACATCGAACTGATGCAGAAGCATGTCTTGAAGTACAACTCCATCACGGAAGAAGACATATTAGACATCGTTCATGACCACAAAACAAAGGCCGATGCCATCAAAGATGTCGTGGTGTATAGTATATCGGGACGTCCTATCAAGAGCCGAAGTGAGAATCAGCAAAAGCTCATCGACGCTTACAACGCTTCGGACATGGTGTTTGCCGTTGGTCCTGCAGGCACTGGAAAAACCTATCTCAGTATTGCTTTGGCCGTAAAAGCCCTGAAAGAAAAGGCTGCCAAGAAGATTATCCTCTCCCGCCCCGCCGTGGAAGCCGGTGAGAAACTTGGTTTTTTGCCCGGAGACATGAAGGACAAGATAGATCCATACCTGCAACCTTTATACGATGCTCTTGAAGACATGATTCCAGCCGTGAAGCTGCAAGACATGATGGAGAAACATATCATTCAGATTGCACCCCTGGCTTTCATGCGCGGCAGAACCTTAAGCGACGCTGTCGTCATCCTCGATGAAGCGCAAAACACCACCCCAGCCCAAATCAGAATGTTCCTCACCCGCATGGGATGGAACACTAAAATGATCATCACGGGCGACATGACCCAAATAGATTTACCGCACGAGCAAAAGAGTGGCTTAAAAGAAGCACTGAGAATATTAGGCGATGTTGAAGGCATCTCTGTGGTTGAATTGGGCAATAAGGACATCGTTCGCCACAAATTGGTCACGAGAATAGTGAACGCCTATGAAGCATACGACAATGCAAGGAACCAAGAAAAGAAACTCGAGTTTAAAGATTAAACATACAACAATGAAAGCATTAACAAAAACTGATTTCCATTTCGATGGACAAAAGAGTGTTTACCATGGCAAAGTACGTGATGTTTACAACATCAATGATGACTTGATCGTGATGGTTGCAACTGACAGAATCTCTGCATTCGACGTGATTCTACCCAAGGGAATACCTTTCAAAGGACAGGTTCTCAATCAGATAGCTGCCAAATTTCTTGACTCTACCAAAGACATCTGCCCCAACTGGAAGATTGCCACACCAGACCCAATGGTGACGGTAGGCGTAAAATGTGAAGGCTTTCGTGTTGAAATGATCATCCGGAGCATTCTGACAGGCAGCGCTTGGCGCGAATATAAGGCAGGAGCCAGAGAGCTTTGTGGCGTGAAATTGCCCGATGGCATGAAGGAAAACGAACGTTTCCCAGAGCCAATCGTCACACCAACAACCAAGGCTGACGAAGGACATGACCTCAACATCTCAAAAGAAGAAATCATCAGTCAGGGGATTGTTCCGGCAGAAGATTACGCCATCATCGAGGATTACACGCGCAAATTGTTCGCTCGCGGACAGGAAATTGCAGCCAAACAAGGACTGATTCTTGTAGACACCAAGTATGAGTTTGGCAAAAAAGACGGCAAGATTTATCTCATTGACGAAATTCATACCCCAGACTCCAGTCGTTACTTCTATGCCGACGGCTATGAGGAGAAGCTGGCGAAAGGTGAACCACAGAAGCAATTGTCAAAAGAGTTTGTACGTCAATGGCTCATCGAACACAACTTCATGAACGAACCTGGGCAGACCGTGCCAGAGATTACGGACGAATATGCTGAAAGTGTAAGCGAGCGTTACATTGAATTGTACGAACACATCACTGGCGAAAAATTCAAGAAGGCGGCCGACCATGATGATTTGGCCGCACGCATTGAAAAGAATGTCAGCGATTATCTCGCTTCACTAAAATAAAAAAAGTCAATTCATACAACAGCGTGTACGGACAAGAAAAGATAAAACCGTATGGTCAGGAGGGCGAGAAGAAACAGCAAGTAGAGCGAATGTTCGATCGCATTGCGCCCACGTACGATGAGTTGAACCATCGCTTGTCATGGAACATAGACAAGGGATGGCGCAAAAAAGCCATCAAGCAGCTGCAGCCTTTCGCCCCCCAAACCATACTGGACATAGCCACCGGTACCGGTGATTTCGCCATTTTGTCAGCCAAGATGCTGCAACCCAAACAATTGATTGGTGCAGATATCTCGGTTGGCATGATGGAAATAGGCAAACGAAAAGTTGCTGCAGCGCATTTAGACCACATCGTTTCCTTTCAAAAAGAAGACTGTCTGGCCCTATCTTTTGCAGACCATTCGTTTGATGCCGTCACAGCAGCCTTCGGCATTCGCAATTTTCAAGATCTGGACAGCGGACTAAAAGAAATCTACAGGGTGCTGAAACCTGGTGGACACCTGAGCATTGTAGAGTTGACACAGCCTGTCTCGTTCCCAATGAAACAATTGTTCAAGGTATATTCGCACACGCTTCTACCCTTTTATGGCAAACTCCTTTCAAAGGATAAAAACGCCTACAAATACCTCACGTCAACCATCGAAGCCTTTCCACAAGGTGAACAGATGGTTGAGATTTTACAGAAAGCAGGCTTTTCCAACGCAAAGTTCAAGAGATTGACATTAGGTATCTGCACGATGTATTTTGCAGAAAAAGAATGATTTAGAAGAACTACGCCAATGGATTTGCGTGCAATAACGACATGGATATGGACAAATACGGACTGATAGGCTACCCTCTTGGGCATTCTTTCTCGATAGGTTATTTTAATGAGAAATTCCAAAACGAAGGAATCAATGCCAGCTATGTGAATTTTGAGATTCCCAATATAGAGAATCTTCAAGAAGTGTTGGCATCCAACCCCGATCTCAAAGGATTAAATGTCACGAGGCCTTACAAAGAAAAGGTCATCCACTATCTGGACGAACTCAGTCCGGAGGCCAAATCTATTGGTGCCGTTAACGTAATCAAGGTCACACACAAGGGGAAGAAAACCATATTGAAAGGCTTCAACAGTGATGTCATTGGGTTTACACGCAGCATCGAACCGCTGCTCGACACGTTTCACAAAAAAGCACTAATTTTAGGTACCGGAGGGGCTGCAAAAGCGGTAGATGTGGGGCTAAAGTCATTGGGAATTGAAACAAAGTATGTCTCTCGACAAAACCTTCCAAACGTATTGCGATATGATGACATCACTCCCGAAATCATTCAAGAATACAATGTCATCGTCAACTGTACGCCCGTAGGGATGTATCCACATGCCGACGTTTGTCCCCAGCTGCCTTACGAAGCAATGGACAGCCATCATTTGCTGTACGATTTGATATACAATCCAGATGAAACGCTTTTCATGAAACAAGGAGCCAGGCAGGGAGCAACGGTCAAAAATGGATTAGAAATGCTGCTGTTGCAGGCTTTTGTTTCATGGGAGTTTTGGCACGAAGCCTAGTTGCTCTTTCCTAAACCCTCTCAAGAAATGATGTGTTTAGACAAATAGCCACAGGAAGAACGGAGTAGTTCATGCAGCTGTTCGTCATCACATCAACGGTTTACTCACCAAACTTAAAAACATTGATACACATGGATAGATATATGATGCGCGGTGTTTCTGCCGCAAAGGAAGATGTTCACAACGCCATCAAAAACATTGACAAGGGCATTTATCCCCAAGCCTTCTGCAAAATCATTCCCGACATACTGGGAGGCGACCCTGATTACTGCAACATTATGCACGCCGATGGTGCCGGAACCAAATCATCCTTGGCCTATATGTACTGGAAAGAGACGGGTGATCTCAGCGTATGGAAAGGCATTGCACAGGATGCCATTGTGATGAATACCGACGACTTGCTGTGTGTGGGTGCGGTTGACAACATCTTGGTGTCGAGTACCATTGGGCGTAACAAGCTCTTGATACCCGGTGAAGTCATCTCCGCCATTATCAACGGCACGGATGAATTGTTGCAGGAGATGCGAGACATGGGCATTGGCATTTATCCCACTGGCGGCGAAACGGCTGATGTAGGCGACCTGGTGCGCACCATCATCGTCGACTCTACCGTAACCTGCCGTATGAAGCGCAGTGACGTTATCGACAATGCCAACATCCGTCCAGGCGATGTCATCGTCGGATTGAGCAGTACAGGACAGGCTACCTACGAGAAAACATACAACGGAGGCATGGGAAGTAACGGCCTGACCAGTGCCCGCCACGATGTTTTTGCCAAATATTTGGCAGAAAAATTCCCCGAAAGTTACGATAATGCCGTGCCTGATGATTTGGTGTATAGCGGTAAATATCAACTTACCGACAGCATAGAAGGCGTGGAAATAGATGCCGGTCATTTGGTTCTCTCTCCTACTCGCACCTATGCACCTATTATTAAAAAGGTATTGGATGCACACCGAAGTCACATTCATGGCATGGTTCATTGCACGGGAGGCGCACAAACCAAGGTGCTTCACTTTGTCAGCGACAATTGTAAAGTGGTAAAAGACAACATGTTCCCCGTACCTCCCTTGTTTAAAGTGATACAAGAGAGCAGTGGCACCGATTGGAAAGAGATGTACAAGGTGTTCAACATGGGGCATCGAATGGAGATATATGTAGCTCCTGAGCATGCACAAGAAATCATCAACATCAGCAAAAACTTTAATGTTGACGCACAAATCATCGGTCATATCGAAGAGGGAGTACGCGCATTGACCATTCAATCAGAATTTGGAACATTCGAATATTAATATATATGATAGAAAACAACAGCATACTGAACAAGCTCGATGGATTAGAGGCAAGGTTTGAAGAAGTATCTACCTTGATTACCGACCCAGATGTCATAGCCGATCAGCCACGCTACGTGAAGCTAACCAAGGAATACAAAGACCTTGGCGACATCATGGACATTCGCAAGCGATACATTGCATGCCTCAATGCCATACGTGAGTCGAAAGATATTCTTGCCAATGAAACGGATGCTGACATGAAAGAGATGGCTCGTGAGGAATTGCAGGCCAACGAAGATATGCAGCCACAGTTGGAAGAAGAAATAAAATTAGCATTAGTGCCAAAAGACCCTGAAGATGCCAAGAACGTACAAATGGAAATACGTGCTGGCACGGGAGGAGATGAGGCAGCCCTGTTTGCTGGCGACTTATTTAACATGTATAAGCATTACTGTGACTCGAAAGGTTGGACGTTAAGTGTCACATCGGTCAACGAAGGCTCGGTGGGTGGTTACAAAGAAATCGATTTTGCAGTGAGTGGCGACAATGTCTACGGCACATTGAAATACGAAAGTGGTGTACATCGCGTGCAACGTGTACCTGCCACAGAAACACAGGGACGCATGCACACTTCGGCTGCTACGGTGGCTGTGTTGCCAGAGGCTGACCAGTTTGAGGTGAACATCAACGAAGGTGATATTAAATGGGACACGTTCAGAAGCTCGGGAGCTGGTGGACAAAACGTCAACAAGGTTGAATCGGGCGTTCGTCTTCGTTATCCATGGAAGAACCCCAACACTGGCGAAGTGGAGGAAATTCTCATTGAATGTACCGAGACACGCGACCAACCTAAGAACAAGGAACGTGCGCTGTCGCGCTTGCGTACCTTTATCTACGACCGTGAGCATCAAAAATACATTGATGATATTGCCAACCGACGCAAGTCATTGGTATCTACTGGCGACCGCAGTGCGAAGATTCGTACCTACAATTATCCACAAGGACGTGTCACTGACCACCGCATTGGCTACACCACTCACGACCTGCAAGGCTTTGTCAATGGTGACATTCAAGCAATGATAGATGCGCTGACAGTAGCAGAGAATGCGGAAAAGCTCAAAGAGAATGAACTTTAAACAATAAGGCATCGTTTAATTCTGAGGGGTAGATCATTAAGACAAGAAAAATTGTTTCAAACAAATAATTACCATAAGATTTCTATAACACGCAAGGACTCTATCAACCCATAAAACACTGAAATACAGTTTGTTATAAAGAATCTCAAAACAAGCTATTTAAAAGCATTGAGATTGGGGTCCTAAAGCATAGAGATTGAATGGCAAAGGCATTGAGATTGGCGCCCAAAAGCATAGAGATTGAAATTCACCCACCATTCGTTGGGTGAGCGATAGCCAAAGACAACGGTGCAAAAGGGAATAGCGTTAATACAAATTCACTACTTTTATATTCACGGATAGTATATGAACAGACAACAACTTATAAAACAGATTTTCAAAAAAAAATCTTTTCTATGTGTAGGATTGGATCCCGACACCAAGAAGATACCGCCACACTTGCTGCATGAAGAGGATCCCATTTTTGCTTTCAACAAAGCCATCATCGACGCTACGGCACCCTATTGTGTGGCCTACAAGCCAAATTTAGCGTTCTATGAATGTAAAGGTATTCAGGGCATGACTTCTTTCGAGAAGACCGTTAGCTACCTAAAAGCGCATTATCCCGACCATTTTATCATTGCTGACGCCAAACGGGGCGACATCGGGAACACATCCGCCATGTATGCCAAGACCTTCTTTGAAGAATACGATGTTGACGCATTGACCGTAGCTCCGTACATGGGAGAAGATAGCGTGACGCCTTTTCTCGAATATGAAGACAAGTGGGTGGTTGTATTGGCACTGACGAGCAACAAAGGATTGCATGATTTTCAGTTAACAGAATACCAGAACGGTGAGAAACTTTTTGAGAAAGTTATCAAGACTTCTCAATCGTGGGGGACCGATCAAAATATGATGTATGTGGTTGGAGCAACGCAAGGCAACATGTTTGAGGCAATCAGAAAGGTGGCTCCTCATCACTTTTTGCTGGTGCCTGGCGTGGGTGCGCAGGGAGGAAGCCTGCAAGACGTCTGCCAATATGGAATGACGAAGGATTGCGGGTTACTCGTCAACAGTTCACGCGGCATCATCTATGCCGGCCAAGGAGAGGACTTTGCTGATGCAGCTGCAAAGAGTGCGATGAACCTTCAGCAAGAAATGGAAAAAGAATTAGAAAGGTTATCATCTTGCAAATAACAAATGGCCCCCTTTTTACTCGACTCTCATTGCGCATCGGTACCCATAAACAGTGAGGGAACACCTGCCCCATAGGGGGGGCAATAGCGTTAGACGCACCGTGAAAGAAATAAATGTTTCAGTGAAAAAACGCAAATATTACATTCGTCAGTCAAAAGTCTGAGTAAAAATAGGTATATTTGCAAAATAATCAATTGAGATACCTAAAGTATGGAATTTACTGCCAAGCAAATAGCACAATATATAGGAGGCAAAATTGAAGGCAATGAAGATGCAACCGTCCACACCTTCGCAAAAATAGAAGAAGGTACCAATGGGGCGATTTCATTCCTATCTAATCCAAAATACACACATTATATATATAATACACAATCGTCGATTGTTCTCATTGACGAGGATTTGAAGTTGGACAAACCCGTCCAGACGACTTTGATACGCGTGAAGAACGCATACGATAGTGTCGCCAAATTACTTCAATTATACGAGTCGACTAAGCCCCGAAAGACAGGCATCCACCCCATGGCCAACATCGCCGAAACGGTTAAGATAGGTGAGAATGCATACATTGGCCCATTTGCTTACATCGGTGAGAATGTCGTGATTGGCAACAACACACAGATATTCCCACACGCAGTGGTTTTGGAAAATGCATCCGTAGGCTCGGAATGTATCATCTATCCACACGCAACTGTCTATCACAATTGCAAGATAGGCAACCGTGTCATCCTGCATGCAGGCTCTGTCATTGGAGCCGATGGCTTCGGATTTGCTCCTTCTGAAGATGGTTACGACAAGATACCCCAAATTGGTATCGTGACCATTGAAGATGATGTAGAGGTGGGTGCCAACACCTGCGTTGATCGTTCGACCATGGGTAGCACCAATATTAGGAAAGGAGTGAAGCTAGATAACTTGGTTCAAATCGCCCACAATACCGACATCGGTGAGCATACTGTGATGAGTGCACAGGTGGGTGTGGCCGGATCAACAAAGGTTGGACAGTGGTGCATGTTTGGTGGACAAGTGGGTGTAGCCGGTCATATCACCATTGGCAACAAGGTGTTCCTTGGCGCACAGTCGGGTGCGCCTGGTAGTATCAAGGACAACCAGCAACTCATTGGCACGCCACCCATGAAGGAAAAAGCCTATTTTCGCTCACAAGCCATCTTCCGGAAACTTCCTGAACTATATAAAGAAATCAACAACCTGAAAGAAGAGGTGGAGCGATTGAAAAAGAACATCAAATAAGACTATTGCACTCGATAAATAAATCATAGAATGGATACAATCAAACAGAGAACACTAAAAGGTAGCTTTTCCCTGTGTGGCAAAGGATTGCACACGGGGCTGAACTTGACTGTTACCTTTAATCCTGCTCCTGAAAATACTGGATATAAAATTCAACGAATAGACTTGGAAGGACAACCCATCGTTGAGGCCATTGCCGAAAACGTGGTTGACACGCAGCGCGGCACGGTTCTGGAGCGTGGCGACGTGCGCGTTTCTACCGTTGAACACGGTCTTTCTGCCCTGTATGCAATGGGGATAGACAACTGTATGATTCAAGTTAATGGACCAGAGTTTCCTATTTTGGATGGCTCTGCCGGCATCTACGTTAATAGAATCCAGGAAATTGGTATCGTAGAGCAAAATGCGCCGAAAGATTTTTATATCATTCGCAAGAAAATAGAAGTCAAAGATGACGAGACAGGTTCGTGTATTACGATACTTCCTGATGACCAGTTCAGCATAACGGCCATGTGCTCATTCGAGTCAAAATTCATCAACAGTCAATTTGCAACACTCGACAATATCGATGATTACGCGACAGAAATCGCGCCTGCCCGTACTTTTGTATTCGTCAGGGACATCCTTCCTTTGCTCGAAGCTAACCTCATCAAAGGTGGTGACATGGACAATGCCATCGTGATTTACGAAAGAGAAGTGTCACAAGACCAACTGGACCAACTGGCAGACATCTTGAAAGTGCCACGCATGGATGCAACCAAGATAGGATACATTCAGCATAAGCCCTTGATGTGGGAAAACGAGTGCACACGTCACAAATTGCTGGACATTATCGGTGACATGGCCTTGATAGGCAAACCCATCAAAGGACGAATTGTTGCAACACGGCCAGGACACACCATCAACAACAAGTTTGCCCGCCTGATGCGCAGAGAGATTCGCAAACATGAAATACAGGCACCGATTTACGATCCCAATGAACCACCCATCATGGATAACATCAGAATCAGGGAACTGCTCCCCCATCGTTACCCTATGCAGTTGGTAGACAAAATCATCGCCATCGGTTCTAACTCGATTGTTGGGGTAAAGAATATTACAAGCAACGAACCCTTCTTTACAGGACACTTCCCGCAAGAGCCAGTCATGCCTGGAGTGTTGCAAGTGGAGGCCATGGCTCAATGTGGAGGGCTATTGGTTTTAAACCAAGTAGAAGAACCTGAACGATGGTCTACATACTTTCTGAAGATTGACAGCGTGAAGTTCAGACAGAAAGTGGTTCCTGGTGACACGGTTATCTTTCGCGTGGAAATGATTCAACCTGTACGACATGGCATCAGTACGATGAAGAGTTATGCCTTTGTTGGCGACCAAGTGGTATCTGAAGCAATGTTTACTGCACAGATTATCAAAAACAAATAAACAGAAATGTCACTCGATGTTTTTCATCATCATAAAGTCATCATTACCCTATGAATCAAATAAGCCCATTAGCGTTTGTGCATCCAGAAGCTCAACTCGGTGACAATAATGTCATTGGCCCTTTTTGCTATCTTGACAAAAATACAGTACTGGGCAACCATAACATCCTACAAAATAGCGTCACCATCAATTATGGAGCACGAATAGGCGATGACAACGAGTTTTTTCCCGGTGCCAGCATCAGCACGAAGCCGCAGGATTTGAAGTTCGTTGGCGAAGAGACAATCTGCGAAATTGGTGACAAAAACAGCATCCGTGAGAATGTTACCATTTCAAGGGGCACCGCATCAAAAGGAACGACCAAGGTAGGAAACAACAACTTGTTGATGGAAAACATGCACGTTGCACACGATTGCATCATTGGCAGCAATGTAATTATTGGCAATTCCACCAAGTTTGCCGGTGAAGTGACGGTGGATGACTACGCCATCATCAGTGCAACAGTTTTATGTCATCAATTCTGTCACATCGGTGGTTATGTCATGATTCAAGGTGGAAGTCGGTCTTCACAAGATATTCCACCCTACGTCATGGCGGGCAAAGAGCCCATCAAGTATGCTGGCATCAACATTATCGGCCTGAGACGAAGAGGATTTAGCAACGAGTTAATCCAACTGATTCACCAAGCTTATCGATTGCTTTATAGCAAAGGTGTTTTGAAAGAAGGAATCGAAGAAATCAGAAAGAACCTGACAGTTACCCCTGAAATTCAATACATCATTGACTTTGTAGAAAGTTCTCAACGAGGCATCATCAGATAAATGAACTCACTTGTTGTGCTTTTAGGCCCTACTGGAGTGGGAAAAACAGAGGTAGCGTTGCAAATTGCTGAACATTTGCAATCGCCTATCATCAATGCCGACTCTCGACAGCTATTTGCTGAGATACCTATTGGTACAGCAGCCCCAACCAAAGAGCAGCAAGAACGAGTAAAACATTATTTCGTCGGCACGTTGCATCTAACAGATTATTATAGTGCAGCCAAATATGAAGAAGATGTTTTGCAACTCTTAAACCAGCATTTCAAGCATCAACAAGTGGCTTTGCTGTCGGGCGGCAGCATGATGTATATCGATGCTGTATGCCAAGGTATCGACGACATACCAACGGTTGACGAGGCGACAAGGAGGCTGATGAAACGAAAACTGGAGACTGAAGGCTTGGATGCTCTCGTTGCAGAGTTAAAAGTTCTGGATCCAGAACATTACAAAATTGTGGATTTACATAATCCCAGACGCGTGATTCATGCGCTTGAAATATGCTTTATGACTGGGAATACCTATACTTCCTATCGTAAAAACACAAAGAAGATACGACCTTTCAACATCGTAAAGATTGGACTCAACCGTCCTAGAGAAGAGATGTATGAGCGAATCAACAATCGTGTTTTGGAAATGATGAACCAAGGATTGATTGAAGAAGCCAAAGCGGTATATCCACAGAAGGGCCTAAATGCTTTGAATACGGTAGGTTATAAAGAACTTTTCGCCTATTTCGACGGTGACATCTCATTGGATGATGCTATCCTAAAGATACAGTCAAACACAAGACAATACATGAGAAAACAATTCACGTGGTTCAAACGTGACAACCAAATCAAATGGTTCTCGCCTACGAACATTGAAGAAATCATAAATTATATAGACGATCAACGATAGACATCAAGTAATTCGCTATCTTTGCAAATCAATTATTTTCATTATGCTTCACAAGATAAAAAGTTTTTTCAGCAGGTTGTGGGTCAAACTATGTGGCGTATGGCCATGGTATAAAAGCCTGTATCAAGGACGCCCTTGGTATGTAAAGACGGGCGTGGCTTTACTCTCAGGGTTGATTGCACTTATCATCTATCTTGGAGCCGTTGATCTTAATTTCCTCTGGTTGTTTGGCAAATCACCAGGTTTCGCCCAGATTAAGAATCCCAACACCTCCTCGGCTTCAGAGATTTACAGTGCAGATGGGAAGCTCATAGGAAAATATTTTAATGAAAACAGAACCCCCGTCAAGTATGAAGAAGTGAATCCGCAGTTCTGGAAAGCACTGATTGATACGGAAGACGAACGATTCTATAGACATATTGGCATTGACTTTCAAGGACTCTTTGGTGCGGCCAAAGATGCTTTGGTTGGAAATGATGCCCGTGGAGCATCAACGATTACGCAACAGTTGGCCAAGAATATGTTCCGCGTACGCACGCAATATTCCACTGGATTGCTTGGTAAGATACCAGGTATCAAGATACTAATCATGAAAAGCAAGGAATGGATTATTGCCTTAAAGCTTGAGATGTTGTACGAAAAAAACGACATCCTTACCATGTACGCCAACACAGTTGACTTTGGATCGAACTCGTATGGAATCAAAACGGCCAGTAAAACCTATTTCAACACAACACCAGCAAATCTCACAACAGAGCAAGGTGCCGTGCTGGTAGGCATGCTTAAAGCCACAACACATTATAACCCGATTGCCAATCCCAAGAATAGTCTCAGACGTAGAAATGTTGTTTTGCAGAACATGGTGACCAAGGGCGACCTGTCTAAAAAGCAATATGACAGTCTGAGCGTCATTCCTATCAAGCTTAGTTATAGCGTAGAATCTAATTATGACGGTCAGGCATTATACTTTAGGGAAGCTGTCGCCAACTATTTGAAGGATTGGTGCGAGGAGAATGGGTATGATTTGTATAGCAGTGGGCTGAAAATATACACCACAATTGATACCCGTATGCAGAAGTATGCTGAAGAGGCTGCACGTAAACAAATGAAGCAAATTCAACGCAACTTCAACAATCACTGGGGTAAAAATGACCCATGGATTGATGAAAACGGAAAGGTTATTCCTGGATTCATTGAGCAAATCGCACAAAGACAGCCCGTGTACAAATACCTTGCTGCCAAATATCAGAATAATCCAGACTCCATTACCTATTATTTGAACAAGCCCCACAAAGTTAAATTGTTTGATTATGACGAAGGAACCATAGAGAAAGAAATGTCAACTATGGACTCCATTCGATACATGGTGCGCTTCATGCACTGCTCAATGGTTGCGATGGAGCCACAGACAGGAGCCGTAAAGGCTTGGGTAGGCGACATCAACTTCAACTCATGGAAATATGATAAGGTTACCGCCATGCGCCAACCGGGATCTACCTTCAAGCTCTTTGTTTATACTGAGGCGATGAACCAGGGACTGACACCTTGTGACAAACGCCGGGATGAATACATCTCCATGAAAGTATATGATAAGAAAAAGAAAGAAGAGGTTACATGGACACCGGGAAATGCCAATGGACGTTTTTCCGGAGACTCTATCCCCTTGAAGAGTGCCTTTGCGAGAAGCATCAACTCTATCGCCGTGAGACTCGGACAAGAAATGGGCATCAAACGAATCATTGACACGGCAGAGAAGATGGGAATCAAGAGTCCACTGGAAGATGAACCATCCTTGGCGTTAGGGTCATGCGACGTCAACCTGCTGGAAATGGCAAATGCCTATAGTACTATCGCCGATGATGGAAAGCATCATGAGCCTATCCTGGTTACCCACATCGTTGACCGTGATGGGAGGCAAGTCTACATCGCACCCAACAAGACCGAACAAGTAATTCCCTACAAGAGTGCGTTCCTCGTCCAACAACTATTGCTGGGTGGCCTAAAAGAACCAGGCGGAACGTCACAAAGCCTATGGGGATATGTGGGAAAACACAATGATACGGAATGGGGAGGTAAGACAGGAACTTCCAATAACCACTCAGATGCTTGGTTTATGTGTATCAGTCCAAAACTGGTGGTAGGCGCATGGGTAGGCGGAGAATATCGTAGCATCCATTTCCGCACTGGTGCTTTGGGGCAAGGATCAAGGACTGCCCTACCTATATGTGGCTACTTCTTACAAGCAGTATTGGATGATCCAAACTTCAAACAATATCATGCCAAATTTGGCAAGCCTAAAGATAAAGATATTAGCAGCGACATGTATAACTGTCCGAGTTATTACCAGCAGGCACGAGTGGACACAACTGCAACAGATAGCCTGAACTCTATCTCTGAAGAAATCATTCTAGACGAATTTGGCAACCCTGTTTCCAAACCAATCAAAGACGAGAAGGAGAAACAAAAAGACAACTCGGTAAATTCTAATGAGAACCATACGCCTACAGAAGAGGTAATCCATTTGGATAATCTATAATGGGTATGGCTAAGGAAACTGACATCGAACACATTGATCTGAATAATCTGGAGTTGCAAAACGCACTGCAGATTATTCAGTACACCCATCGCTCATTATTCTTAACAGGGAAAGCTGGAACGGGTAAATCAACGTTTCTTCGATACATCTCACAGACAACCAAGAAGAAACATGTCATTCTTGCCCCTACGGGTATTGCTGCCATCAATGTGGGAGGAAGCACCTTGCACAGTTTTTTCAAGCTTCCTTTCCATCCTCTATTACCTAATGACAACAGGTATAGCGTACGAAACCTTCGGAAAACGCTCAAATATAACAGCGAGAAAATCAAACTCATCAAGGAAGTAGAACTCATCATCATCGACGAAATTTCGATGGTGAGAGCTGACATCATTGACTTCATTGACAAGATACTGCGCGTTTATGCCCAGAACATGCGCGTTCCTTTCGGAGGAAAGCAATTATTACTCGTTGGCGACATGTATCAGTTAGAGCCGGTATTAAAAGAGGAAGAACGCGCTTTGCTACAACCTTTCTATCCTTCAAAATTCTTTTTTGATGCTCATATTTTCAGGGAGATGCAGTTGATTTGTATCGAACTACAGAAAGTTTACCGACAAACTGACCCGCTTTTCATCAGTATATTAGACCATATCAGAACGTCCAACACAACGCAAACCGATTTGTCCATTCTCAATCAAAGAGTAGGAAACACCTCTCAACAAAATCATGACGGACTGGCAATCACCTTATCTACTCGAAGAGATAGCGTGGACTACATCAACCAGCAACACCTTCAACAATTACCAGGCGAACCCACTGTCTTCTATGGCATCATCGAAGGCGAGTTTCCCGAAAACAATCTGCCCACTCCCATGAAACTTGAAATCAAAACAGGTGCGCAAGTTTTGTTTGTCAAGAACGACAGGGACAAGCGATGGGTGAATGGTACCTTGGGCACCGTTATTGGCATGGGAGATGAGAGCGATGGCTTAATTTACGTGAGGACTGAACAAGGTGAGGATGTAGATGTAGAACAAGACATTTGGTCAAACGTTAGATACACCTACAATGAGGAAGAGCAAAAGATTGAAGAAGAAGTAATTGGTACTTTCCGTCAATTTCCCATTCGATTGGCATGGGCCATCACCATTCATAAAAGTCAAGGACTAACCTTCAATCAAGTTAACATCGACTTATCGGGAGGCGTATTTGCTGGAGGCCAAACTTACGTTGCCCTGTCACGTTGTCGTTCGTTGGAAGGCATTAAACTTGAAGCCCCCATCAAGAAAGAAAATATTTTTATCAGTCGAGAAATCACAAGTTTTGCAAAGACTTACAATGACCAGCAATCTCTCGACAAAGCTTTACAACAAAGTAAGGCTGAAAAACAATATCATGATGCTGTGACGGCATTCGGCCAGGGGGACATGCAATCGGCCTTGGATAATTTCTTTCTGGCCATTCACAGCAGGTATGAAATAGAAAAGCCTGCGGCAAAACGCCTAATCAGGCGAAAGCTCAACCTCATCAACACGCTTAAAGAAGAAAATCAACGCTTACGAGACAAGCAAAAAGAAAAAGAAGATTTGTTGAAACGGCTCGCCGTTGAATATGTCATGATGGGCAAAGAATGCGAAAGAGAGGGAATGAAAGAAGCGGCTTTGCGCAACTATCAAAAGGCATTAGAGCTCTGCCCTGAGCATCCGGAAGCCATCAGAAGAATCAAGAAAATAAAGAAGAAAAAGAATCAATAACACTGTCACTGGCTCGCATCACAACCCAATAGAGAAAAAAAATACGATAGGGAGATAAAAAAATAAATGAGCCCAAACTATTTTCGAGCTCATTTAATTTTTCCTGTTTGTCTAACAAGAAAGTATGATATTGCATCCTCATAATCGGCAAAAGCCGATAGCAAAGAGTTGCAATTAAGCCAAAGTAAACAGATTCTCTGAATCCTTAATTTTACCTTCTTTGAACAGCCATCCTATTCCCAGATAGACTTCTTCTGTTCCAATTTTAGCAGCCTTAGCTATTTCAGCAACGCTCAACGCTTTGTCTGCTGCGGCCAATGCTTGATAAACATCACCAGCACGGAAGCCAACGCTTTCAGCATTTACCACAAGAGTGCACTTCTTTGCTGCAGCTCTCTTTGTTGTAGTACGTTTCTTAGGAGTCGCAACCTTCTTTGGAGCTACGGCTGCCGTTTCTTTCTTTTCTGCCATAATCAATAAAAATTTATTATCCTTTACTCATTCTATGAGGTTTTATTCGTCATTATTGATACAAAGGTAATGAATTTATTTAAATTAAGCAATCATTTTTATCAAATTGTCACATTTTTACTTGTGATTTGAAATAAACAATCCGATTTATTGATGTATGTCAAGTTTTATCTCTAATTCATCCAATTGTTTTTGATCAATGGTCGATGGAGCATCAAGCATCACATCACGGCCGTTGTTGTTCTTTGGGAAGGCAATGCAGTCGCGAATGCTATCCAAGCCGGCCATAATACTCACAAACCGATCCAAACCAAACGCCAAACCTGCATGAGGGGGTGCACCATATTTAAACGCATTGATTAAGAAGCCAAACTGTGCCATTGCCTTTTCAGGTGTGAAGCCCAATATCTCAAACATCTTTTGCTGCAACCGTCCATCATGAATACGCAGGCTCCCCCCTCCTACTTCAATACCGTTGCAAACAAAATCGTATGCCTTGGCACGAACTCGTTCTGGATGCTCATCAAGCAAGGGGATATCCTCTGGATTTGGCATGGTGAACGGATGGTGCGTTGCCATGAGCCGCTGCTCCTCGTCACTCCACTCGAACAGGGGGAAATCAACAATCCACAAACACTCAAACTTGTTCTTGTCACGAAGACCCAGTCGCTCACCCATCTCCAAGCGAAGCGTACACAACTGCACACGCGTCTTGTTGGCGTTGTCTCCACTCAAAATCAATACCAAGTCACCGTCCTTAGCTCCCATTCGCTCTTTCACATCCAGCAACTGTTCCTTTGAGTAGAACTTATCAACAGAACTCTTAATCGTTCCATCGGCATTATACTTAATGTATACCAATCCCTTAGCACCTACCTGCGGACGCTTAACGAAGTCGCTCAACTCGTCCAATTGCTTACGACTATAGCTAGCGCATCCAGGCACACAAATGCCACCAATGTAGCTTGCTTCATTGAAGACACTAAAATCTACCTTGCCTTTGAACGCATCCAAAAGTTCAACGAACTCCATGCCGAAACGCAAATCAGGCTTATCACTGCCGAAACGTCTCATCGCCTCGTGCCATGTCATTTGCTGCAACTTCTCAGGCAGCTCTACCCCACGAATCTCTTTGAAAAGATGACGACACAGATTTTCAAACAAGTCGATCACATCATCCTGATCTACGAAACTCATTTCGCAGTCAATTTGCGTGAACTCGGGTTGACGATCGGCGCGCAAGTCTTCGTCACGGAAACATTTAGCGATTTGGAAATAGCGGTCGAACCCACTCACCATCAACAGCTGTTTGAGCGTTTGTGGGCTTTGTGGCAATGCATAAAACTGTCCGGGATTCATGCGCGAAGGCACCACAAAGTCGCGTGCACCTTCTGGAGTAGAGCCAATCAATATGGGTGTTTCCACCTCAATGAATTGCTCGTTGTCTAGGAAATTCCTAATCAGAATCGTCATCCGATGGCGCAATTCCAAATTCTTTCTAACCGTTGGTCGGCGCAAATCTAGGTATCGATATTTCATTCGTAAATCGTCACCCCCATCGGTCTCGTCTTCTATTTTGAATGGAGGCGTCAAACTTTCACTCAGTACGTTTAGTTTACTGACCAAAATTTCGATATCTCCGGTCGGCAACTTATCGTTTTTGCTCTGTCGCTCACTCACCTTACCCGTTGCCTGAATACAGAATTCACGCCCCAGTTTGTTGGCCAGCTCACACAAAGAAGCGTCGGTTGCCTCATTAAAAACAAGTTGGGTAATGCCATATCGGTCGCGCACGTCAACAAATGTCATTCCACCCATCTTACGTGTACGCTGCACCCATCCAGACAGGGTTACCTCCTTGCCCTCATCGGAAAGTCTTAACTCCCCACATGTATTCGTTCTATACATAGTTTGAAATTTATATCTTATCAAACGCAAAATTATACAAAAAAGCCGAAACAAGCAAAGCCTGTATACAAAATGTAGGTGATGCGATGACAAATTAACCTGTAAGCCGTTTCGGCACAGCTCATTCATTTATGATGATTGCGCTGTATCTGTATTCTATCGAACGGAACCTTCTTCGTTGAAACAGCTCTCGTCACAACAACTTTTTAACACAAATGCTGGGCGGTTTATCCACCAACATGCTCATCCGCCGGAAATATGCGAAATATAGAAGTGTTTCATTATTTTATTGATTTATAATAAGTTATACGGTTTACAAACCTAAATCACCATAAAAAGGAGATGTGTTTAGAGGATGAAAGCACTTGTTCTTGTACAAAAAGCCGTGTTAGATGATGTAAATTGGGGTGTAAAAGCATGCAGATTGAGAATCAAGAGCATACATATTGGACGGCAAAAGCATGCAGATTGCCGGTGTATTCTGCGTAAATGAGGTAAAAGATGATGATTTCAGGATTTTAAACACCTAAAACATTCTCCTATTTTATCTATTTTGCGATTTTATTTTGTCAAAGAAAACGAATTGATTTAACAAACAAAAGATTTATTAACACATTCGAATAGCGATGGCGAATAATCAGCTATCATTCCAAACATAGTCGTCAAAGGTTGTTTTATTCCTAATAATCGTTGTTTATACAAATATGTGATATTCAGTCTTTCGCAACCAACAACCTTCCATAAATGAGAGAGCCGTGGCCATTAAGATAAATTATTTCTAAATTTGCTTGCTGTGTTCGCAAAAAGAATTATATTTGCAGGGTATAATCGAAAGGACCTACTAATGAACGCAACCGAACAAGTGTACAAGCAGACTGAGTATGCCATTCGCAAGATAGCACAAAAGTTCACGTCAGATGAAACCCCATCACTGGTTACGGATATTCACATCCGAATCTATCAAGACAGTGGAGAATTACGAGCATTCGATGACGATGAAAACGAGATTACCCGTTGCGTCGTAGAAGAATGGATAGGCAATACGGAGGAGAAGTTCTACGAACATGCCGCTGCCATTCTTCGCAAAGTCCTGAAACAACTTCATGAAACGGTTGATCAGATGAATATTCTCAAGCCATTTAGCTTTGTTTTAGAGAATGATGAACAAGAGAATATAGCCGAACTGTATGTCGCAGACGATGACACCGTGATTATAGGAGGCGACTTGATGAACGATTTAGACAAGGACCTGGATTCCTTTTTGGCAGATCTTCTGAAAGATGAGAGTAATCAGAAGGAAAAGGATAATCTTCAGAAATAAAATTCTCCTCATCACGTTTCAACCATGTTTTCACCGATTCGGGAATGATTTTGTAAACAACGATTGACACCAAAGAAGCAAATTTTCCACAAAGATACACGCTGACTTTATTTTTTTTAGACAACCGGGCGTAAAGATTCTGTTTTTTATGTATATTTGCAGATATGAAAAGAATCGTTTCATGCGTGATTGCCCTATTCTGCATATTGGCCGTCCATGCCCAATATTTTGACGTACAATGCGAAGACACATGCTCGCATGTACATGGCATCGACTTGAGCCACTACCAAGGAGAGGTGTTTTGGGAAACAGTAGGTGAAAACACCAAGAACACATACGTCTACCTCAAAGCCACTGAAGGCGGTGACAGGATAGACCCTACCTATCAAACCAACATTGAGTTGGCGCATCGCTATGGCCTGAAAGTGGGTTCGTACCACTTTTTCAGACCGAAAACCAACTTGACACTCCAACTGCAGAACTTCATGACACAGTGCCGACCTGGCGACCAAGACCTCATTCCCATGATTGACGTAGAAACTCGCAACGGCTTGTCAACAGAAGCTTTTTGTGACTCTTTACACAAATTCCTGGGCATGGTGGAAGAAGCTTATCAACAAAAACCACTCATCTACACGGGTGCCAACTTCTATGACCACAACCTATCTGGACAACTGGACAGTTATCAAATCATGATAGCGCAGTATACCGATCGAGAACCGGTATTGGTAGACGGGCGCGACATTACCATGTGGCAATACACGGGTAAAGGTAGAATCAACGGAATCAACACCTTCGTTGATAAAAGTAGAATGATGGGAAGGCACGGACTCAGAGAAATCAGATTCCGACGAAATGCCACGAACACAAGAAAGTATACATGGATACATTAACAAACATATACTACACTTTGACAATATGGCGATAATTAGATGTCCGGAGTGCGGCCACCAAATCAGTGACCGAGCACCCGTTTGTCCCTCTTGTGGGGTTGAAATTGCTGATAGAGTGACCCGTTGCACGCAATGTGGCGAAGTTTATTTTAATGATTTGCACGAATGTCCAAACTGCCACCATGCCAATATGAACTATCGCGATGATACATCTCCGGTTCATGAACAGGCTATAGAGCTAAATGAAGAGCCTACAACCATGGCGGACACAACGCCTCCGGCAACCAACGGAGACATGCAACGTCCCAAGAAGAAACACACCACTTTAATAATAGCTTTCATCATAGCCGTCATCGCATGTGGAGTGGGCTATTATTTCTATCACAACGCACAAATGAAAGAAGAGCTGGAGGCTTACGAGTTTGCTGCCAAGAGCGAAGATCCCATCGTGCTTCAAGACTATCTTGACCGCTACAAGGACGCACCCATGGCACACAGAGACTCCATACACGTTCGCTTGACGACCATCCAGCAAATGGATAGCGAATGGACCGATGCTTGGGTGAGCAACTCAAAAACAGCTCTGGAAGATTATCTTGACAAGCATCCCGACTCTGAACACCGTGCAGAAGCCATGCGCAAGATTGACTCGTTGGACTGGGTGGCTGCCAGTTCGGCCAACAGTGTGGACGCATACCAGTTCTACCTGGAAGACCATCCCAACGGTGCGTATGTAGACGATGCTAAAGATGGCATCAAAACAATCAACGCACAGACCGTACAACCAGAGGAAAGAGCCATGTTAAGCTCGCTGTTTAAACAGTTCTTTCAGAGCATCAACGCAAAAGACGAGAATGGTTTGACCAGCACGGTCAGTCCTGTCATCAGTTCTTTCCTGGGTAAAGTGGATGCGAATAAAAATGATGTCATCACTTTTTTACACAAACTATACAACCAGGAGGTTGCCAGCATGTCATGGCATCTGCTCAATGATTACAAAATTGACAAGAAAGAAATCGGTGACGAACAATACGAATACACCGTGAATTTCTCTGCAGACCAAGATGTTGACAAGGTGGATGATACGCAGCAAACCATGCATTATCGCATCAAAGCCAAGGTAAATCCTGACGGGAAAATCGCAGAGTTCAACATGACTCGCATCATTCAGTAGTTCATAGAAAGACCGTAGCAAGGTTATTTGAAAAATAAAACCATTGAGCGAGGTTCCCCCTACTGGCTCAATGGTTTTTGTTTTGTTGTTGTCAGCCGTGCAAACTGACTTGTCCTAATATACTCTCACAACGTCACCGACGTGGATGGTATGGTCGGGAGTAAAATCATTCAACTTGTATAAACTGGACAGACGCATACCATAAATCTGCGCGATGATATACAAGCTCTCTCCGTTCTTGACAACATGCGGACGATTCTTGAAAGCTTTCGGTGCTCTTTTCCGCTTTTTCTTCAGGAAAATGATTTCGCCTTCTGTCAAAGCATCATCTTTATCTCGTTCGTTGTACTTAGCTATCTTTTTGTACGACACGCCTATTTCCTCGCCAATCAGCTTGAAGGTGTCGCCGCGACGAGCCCGGATATAATAATTCTTGTTGAAGATTGCGATAGGATGCAGAGGCTTTGCCTGGTTAACTACTGTTTGATTGCCAGAATATTCAACCATGGCGTGATCGTACGATTTGGCACTGTCGTAGACATAAAGCTTGTAAAGCTCAATCAATTCGATGAGTTTATAAGCATATCGCGGGTTGGTTGCATAGCCACAGGCTTTCAAACCATGTGCCCATCCACGGTAATCTTGCATGGAAAGGCTAAACAACCTGCGGTAACGACTGCTGTTCACAAGGAATTTACTATGGTCTTCAAAACTATGAAGGGGATGATCGTATGCGCGAAAACATTCGCCCAAAGCGTCATCATCCCCAGCAATAGTACGCCCAGTCCAATCATGACACTTGATTCCGAAATGGTTATTGCCCAGTCGTGCCAACCTACTTCGCCCCGCTCCACTCTCAAAAACAGCCTGAGCCAAGGTAATACTCGCTGGGATTCGGTATTGAAGCATCTCCCGAATAGCCAAATCTTTGTATTGATTGATGTAGAGTTGATAGGTCTGGTTCCATCTCATCTGGGCCCATGATGCCATAGATGAAATTGAAAAGAGGAATATAATCGCAATTTTATTCATGAACATTAAAATGTTAGACAAAGTTACATAAATTCATAAAAAAAGCACAATGGATTGGTGTACGTTTAATAATTATTAGTAATTTTGTACAAATGGACAGCAAACAAGTCATCTTGGCATTGGGAACAAATGTCAACCAAGAGCGCAACATAAGACAAGTCAGGCGGCTATTGGTTGACACTTGGCCTGACATGAAGTTCACTACACCGAAGTGGACACAGCCCATTGGTATGCCATCAGACCTATTTTACAACTGTTTGGCATACACAAAGGTGGAAGAATCCCTTGAAGAACTCACCGAAAAGGTGAAAAACATGGAACGTATATGTGGAAACACAGGGGCTGAAAGGTCGCTTAATCGCATCCAAATGGACATAGACATCTTGCTGTATGGCGACAAAAAGCTGCACAAAGACGACTGGCAACGCGACTATATACAAGAGTTGATGAACGAAATTGATTTATTTTAAGCATTGAACAATGAACATTCAAACCTTCCTAACCCATGTGATTCCGTGTATTTTGTGCCTATTCATGTCGGCAAACGTGAATGCGCAGGACTTCAATACGGCATTTTCGGACAGCACACTGCGCATTGATTATATATTTTCAGGCAATGCGAACCAGCAACACATTGCCATCGATCAATTGAATGTCATACCCCGATGGTACGGAAAAAAACAACGGTTGGCCGAATTACCCATGGAAGGAAACGGCCAAATAACCGTCTGCGACCACCACACAAAGCGCATACTATACCGTAATTCGTTTTCTACGTTGTTTCAAGAATGGCTCACTTACGATGAAGCCAAGCACACAAGCAGGGCTTTCGAGAATGTATTTCTCGTTCCGATGCCTAAGGACACCGTTGACATTACGGTGACACTGAATGACAACAGGCGTGAGACGATGACCCAACTGACACACACGGTAGCACCAAGCGACATCTTGATTAAGCACATCGGAGAACGAAACAGCACTCCATTTGAAACGCTACAGACGGCTCAAGACACCTCCCGTTGCATCCACATCGCCTTCTTGGCAGAGGGATACCGTTCTACCGAAATGGACATCTTCCTAAAAGATGCCGCCGAAGCCACCGAGGCGTTGTTTGCGCATGAGCCTTTTAAGGCCATGAGAAACAGGTTCAACATTATAGCAGTCAAAGCTCCTTCGGCAGACAGTGGTACCAGTGAGCCTTCTAAAGGCCTGTGGAAGAACACCGCTCTGCACTCGCACTTTGACACGTTTTATAGCAACCGTTATCTTACTACATTGCGGTTGAAGGCCGTACACGACTGGCTGGCAGGACTTCCATACGAACATATCATCATCTTGGTGAACACCCATCAGTACGGTGGCGGCGGTATTCTCAACTCATACAACTTATCAATGACCCATCATCCGTCGTTCAAACCTGTTGTCGTACATGAGTTTGGCCATAGCTTTGCAGGACTTGCCGACGAATATGCTTACGATTTTGAGGAAATCCCCATGTATCCGCCTGACGTAGAACCATGGGAACAAAACATCACAACCAAGGTTAAGTTTTCTGATAAATGGCAAGACATGATGGGAAAAGTACCTTCTGTGGGACTGATAGAAGGTGCTGGCTACTCGCTGAAAGGCATTTTCCGCGCATCACACGATTGTAGAATGCGCACAAATGACACACCCGAGTTCTGTCCTGTGTGTCAACGAGCCATCCAACGCGTTATTGATTTCTACACAAAATGAGGAACATAGCATGAAGCCGAGGCACTATCTGATGATTGGGTTGGCCACCCTCGTGTTATTGTTTGGGCAAAACAGCCCGGTAGATGCCATTCACAACCGCCCCATCAATGACAAAGACCGACTGAACATGGCGCTGGAATACTTTCAAAGTGAGAAGTATCACGAGGCTCTTTTGCTGTTCCATAAGCTTGACCAGGAATACCTTCTCAACCAACGTTATAAGGCTTACATCGGCGTGTGCTACTATCATCTATGGAAATACGATCAGGCATGCCTGTATCTTGACTCAGTTATGTCGAGCATCACCATTTTCGCACCTCACGAACAATCGGTCTATTATTATGCCAACGCTGAAAGTCACTTTCAATTAAAACAATACCAAGCCGCCATCCCATGCTATGAAAAGATGCTGAACGTGTGCCATGACAACGAAAAAGCCGATGCCCTCTACCGTCTTGGATTCTGTTATCTGTTCAAGAAGGATTGGGAAAATGCACTTGAGTATTTTGAAAGCGCACGCTCCTACTATCAACATTACGGATACAAACGTGGGTTGAAATACCGTATGACACAGATTGAAAACATGATCAACGGCTGCAAGCAGCAAACAGACCAATCAACAGACACCGCATTACCAAGCGATAGCATCAAGTGAAGCACGGCACAAGCGGCAAGAAAAAATAACTTGTCACCTTTCTGTGCTTTACATTTTTTTAGTAACTTTGCATGCATTATTTTTATAATGCAAAAGATGAAAACATTAATAGACCGCATTCTGAAAGATGGCAAATGCTATCCTGGTGGCATACTGAAAGTAGATAAATTTATCAACCACCAGATGGATCCCAACCTCATGAAAGCCATCGCCATCGAATTCATCAAGCGTTACGCCTCAACGGAAATCAACAAAATCTTGACCATCGAAGCCTCGGGCATTGCTCCCGCCATCGTTATGGGGTTACTTTTGGACCTTCCGGTGGTATTCGCCAAGAAGAAAAAGCCGTCAACGATGGACAACATCTTATCCACCACGGTCTTCTCATTCACCAAACAGCGTGAATATAACGTCGTTATCAGCAAGGATTATCTGACACCCAACGACAAGGTTGTTTTCATTGACGACTTCCTGGCCTATGGAAATGCCGCCAAAGGAATCATCGACCTATGCCGGCAGGCCGGTGCAGAACTGGTTGGGATGGGCTTCATCATTGAAAAAACCTTCCAACATGGACGTGACGGGATTGAAGCTGAAGGCGTTAGATGTGAATCGTTGGCCATGATTGAATCGCTGGACGATTGCCAAATCAAATTAAAAAACATCGAAAAGTAACCATTTCCCTATTAATTGCACGCTATAAAATGAACACAACAAAACAAGAACAAGCAAGGTCAAAGTCGACAGACTTGATTTATGGCCTTCATGACCGACCGGCTCTCCGAGAAAGTATTTTTGCCGCACTGCAGCACTTGCTGGCCATCTTCGTAGCCATCATCACCCCACCGCTGATTATTTCGAATGCCCTTAATTTTGATTTGGAAACAACAGGATTCTTGGTTTCCATGTCATTGTTCGTTTCTGGCGTCGCCACATTCATACAATGTCACCGCATTGGTCCCATTGGTACAGGACTCTTGTGTATCCAAGGCACCAGCTTCTCCTTCATAGGCCCCATTATTGGAGCTGGCATGCTTGGCATGGTAGGTGGCAAGTTGAACACCGAAATGGCTTTGTCCTATATATTTACCGCCTGCATGTTCGCCTCTGTTGTCGAAATGCTTGTGAGCCGCCTATTGAAGTACACACGCAAAATCATCACACCACTGGTCTCTGGCATCGTTGTCACGTTGATAGGTATGTCGCTGGTTAAAGCCGGAATCAACTCATGTGGTGGTGGTGCCGCTGCCGAAGCTGACGGGTCGTTCGGATCTCTGGTAAACCTTGGGTTGGCAGCACTGGTGTTGTTCAGCATCATCATCTTCAATCGTTCCATCAACCGCTTTCTTCGAATGAGTTCAATCGTGCTGGGTCTCCTCATTGGGTGTATCGCTGCCTATTTCATGGGCATGATTCACTTGGATTCCATTCAAAGCTATGGAGGATTTATCATTCCCGTCCCGTTCAAATACGGTTTCCGCTTTGACATATCGGCCCTGATATCTTTGGGACTGGTATACCTCATAACGGCTATCGAAGCTTACGGAGACATCACGGCCAACTCGCTGATTTCCGGAGAACCCATCGAAGGTGAAGTGTTTGAGAGAAGAGCATCGGGCGGCATTCTGGCCGATGGTTTCAACTCCATGTTGGCCGCTGTGTTCAACTCTTTCCCCAATTCAATCTTCGCACAGAACAATGGAATGATTCAATTGACAGGCATTGCCAGCCGCTATGTGGGCTACTACATTGCCGGAGCGCTGGTTGTCTTAGGACTGTTCCCAGTTGTTGGATTGGTGTTTTCCTTAATTCCGGCTCCGGTACTCGGTGGCGCCACGCTGCTGATGTTTGGAACTGTGGCTGCCGCAGGCATCAAAATCATCGCATCAACTCAAATCAACCGGAAGGCAGTATTGGTGATGGCCATCAGCTTTGCACTGGGACTTAGCGTAGAAATGGTCCCTGGTATACTGGATCACATGCCAGAAACCATCAAAAATATCTTTTCTTCGGGCATTACGACAGGTGGACTAACGGCCATCCTGACAAATGCATTCATTAAGATTAAAGAATAGATTATCCCCGAACATTCACTCAACCGGAACGCATCGTAACTGTATCATATTCAAGATAATATGTAGATTGCTGCGCAAGCGCATGCATATTGGAATGGAAACTCATTGCTATTGGCAACCAAAGTGTCTTATACTGAAATAGCTTGACACATAATCAAACTCAAAAAAAGTAAAAAAACATGACGAAATCAAGTAAAAGAAGAGAGTTTAGTGATGCGTTCAAGCTGCAAGTGTTAAGTGAATATTTTTCTGGCGGCGGTT
>JAQYPT010000096.1 GCA_028726625.1 Prevotellaceae bacterium
GTTTCTTTTCTCAGCCAAAGGATGTGCTTATAAGCCTCGAAAATGGAGATTGGCAAGTTAAATAGTACAATAAAAAAAATATTGACAAGAAATATAGAATAAACAACTAAAAACTGTCAAGCGATTTTAGGAAAAGACAATCTATTGCCTATGTCATTTTAAAGTCATTGATATTGGAGAGCAAAGTCAATGACTTTGGCGGTCAAACTCATTGACTTTGGGCGATTAACTCAATGAGATTCAAACGGCATGTATATCATGCATGTTTTCTGAGGACATCCTTAGCGACCAACAGACGGTTTCGGACACACATCGGACACATCCTATTGCGTCATCTTTTTAGCGGTATTCTCCTCCAAATCCAATTGGGTACCAACTTCCATAATGCAACCAAAACAGACCAACGCCAGTCGATAACGCATACATGCTCATGACGCAATATGGCATGAAACATCTTGGTGGCAACCATCTTCTGATTCATCATCAAGGGATACGAGCCTCCGTTGAGCAAAGGGGTGTCCACAAAACCTGGTCTAAGATCCGTAAACTTGATGTTGAGTTTACGAGAATTGGCCAATTGCTCAAGTGACTGAATGTAAATGTTTTGCAGGGATTTGGTTGCACTGTATGCCGGTGCTGGCCCCAACCCCTTGGTGCCGGCAATGGATGAAATCACAGCAATGTGCCCTCCCCCATGTGCTGCCATATATCTGTAGGCGGCTCCCACCATCCTGACGAACCCCATGCCATTGGTATTTACCGTGTTCAGCTCTATATCTTCCTCAAGCTCTTGATTGATTTTGCCAACACCTGACACGTGCAAATATAAGTCTACCTCACCCATGCGCTCAATTAAATCGAGCAACCGGGCAGGAGCATCATCGCTACATACATCAATTTGGGCAGTATAGATGGTCGAGGCGCGAGCTTGCGAGCCATCATTTGCGGAGAAATTACGATGAATGTTTTCTTCTCTCCACTTGTTCAAACAGTCGATACGTCGGGCCGCTATCCCGACATTCCAACCGGCATCATAAAAGAGTTGCGCCAGTTCTTTCCCCATTCCAGATGAGGCTCCCATGATAATTACTTTGTTCATGTTGACAAATATATGACAGATTACTCAAAAAAACGAAGTATTTCATGACATTATAGATAAAATTAAGTATATTTGCATTCAGTAATCAAAACATTATCTCTATGAAAGATTTTTTCAAATATGTTGGAGCAACAGTCGTAGGACTGATCGTTTTTGGACTCATTGTGGTGATTTTTGGCACGATGAGTATAGTAGGTTTGATATCATCTGCGCAAGCTACTCAAAATGTTAGCAAAAACTCCGTTCTTGTTTTAAATCTTTCAGGTAGTTTGGCAGAACAAGGTAGTGATAATGTTTGGGGAATGCTCACCGGAAACGAACTTGGTTCCGTAGGGCTTGACGATATTCTTTCTGCCATCAAAAAAGCAAAAAATAATGACAGAATCAAAGGAATCTATATAGAGTCGGGTATATTTTTGGCTAATTATGCCAGTAGACAAGAGATAAGAAATGCACTCTTAGACTTCAAAAAAAGCGGCAAAAAAATCATTGCTTACGGTGACAACTACACTCAGGGCAACTACTATCTGGCCTCTGTGGCTGACAAGGTTTTTCTGAATCCACGAGGCATGATTGATTGGCACGGCATAGGCGCTCAACCAATGTTTGTGAAAGATTTGCTGAAAAAAGTCGGTATACAGTATCAAGTCGTCAAGGTTGGAAAATACAAGAGTGCCACCGAAAGGTACATCGCCGACAAGATGAGCGATCCCAGCCGTGAGCAAACACAGGCTTACATCGACGGTATTTGGTCAGACGTGCTCAAGGCAGTGAGTGACAGCAGAAAAATCAACGTGGATAAGTTGAATCAATATGCTGACAGCTTGATAACCTTCAGCAATCCAAAGGACTATGTGGATGCTAAACTGGTGGATGGCTTGCTTTATACCAACCAGGTGAAGGACGAAGTAAAGAAGATGTTCGGGCTCGACAAGGATGATCCAGTCAACCAAGTGGGCATCACAGACATGCGTAGTGTCAAGGAAGAGAGCGAAGGGGAGGAGGTTGCGGTGTATTATGCATACGGCTCTATCGTCGACAATCCGGTGACTGGCAGCATGTTTGGAGCTGAACACATGATTGTAGGTTCGGAAGTTTGCAAGGATTTGGAGGCTTTGGCAGAAGATGATGACGTGAAAGCTGTTGTTCTTAGAATCAACTCAGGCGGCGGAAGTGCATACGCTTCAGAGCAGATGTGGAATCAGGTTGAGCAACTGAAGAAGAAGAAACCCGTGGTGGTTTCGATGGGTGATATGGCTGCATCAGGCGGATATTACATGGGTTGCAATGCCAATTGGATTGTAGCGCAGCCCACCACGCTTACGGGAAGCATCGGTATTTTTGCCATGATACCAGACATGAGTCAGTTGCTTACACAGAAATTGGGAATCAAGTTTGATGAAGTGAAGACCAATAAGAATTCTACGTTTGGCTCGTCAGCACGACCACTGAACGCAGAAGAAATCGGTTACCTCGCAAGATACATCGATCGGGGATACGCTCTCTTCCGCCAACGCGTGGCTGACGGGCGCAAATTGTCTGTCAATCAAGTAGAGGCTATCGCCCAAGGGCACGTCTTCGTAGGGCGAGATGCCTTGAAAATCAAACTTGTAGACGAATTAGGTGGTCTGGATAAAGCGGTTGAAAAAGCTGCAAAGCTGGCTAAACTCGAAGAGTTTTACACGCAAGACTATCCTGCAAAGGCAAGTTGGATGGATCAATTGACGGGTGCCATGAGCGGCGGCAACTATCTTGACGAGCAATTACGAGCCACATTAGGCGAATATTATGAGCCCTTCATGTTGCTCAAGACGATGAATCAGCAAAACATGATTCAAGCTCGTATACCTTTTTATCTGAACATCAGATAATCAAGAACATCAAAACCACGGTCTTAACTCGCATCGAAACAGCGGCTATCATACATGATGCCGATTTGCATGAGTAAGACTCAATGTAATGAATGAGGACAGAAGGAGATTATATAAAGATTAACGAATGGCTGCTGCCACTGAGTTGGCTGTATGGAATTGGTGTGAGGTTGCGCAATCAAATGTTTGAAATGGGCATCCTGAAAGAGCTGACATACGATACTCCTATCATCTCCGTTGGCAACATGACTGTGGGTGGAACGGGCAAAACACCGCATGTTGAATACCTGGTACGCCTCCTTGGTGACAGGATGAAAGTGGGTGTGCTGTCCAGGGGATATAAACGAAAAAGTAAAGGCTATGTGCTGGCGTGCGAAGATTCAACCATGCAGGAAATTGGGGATGAGCCGTTCCAGATGAAATCCAAATTCCCTAACATCTTCATTGCTGTGGATGCGAACAGAAGGAGGGGCATTGAGAACTTGACATCTGATGCAGAAACGAAAGATGTTGATGTGATCATCCTGGACGATGCTTACCAACATCGCTATGTAAAGCCGGGAATTAACATCTTGCTGGTAGACTATCATCGATTCATCATGAACGACCAACTGTTGCCAGCCGGTCGTCTACGCGAGCCATTGAGTGGGAAAAATCGAGCAGATGTGGTCATCGTGACCAAATGTCCCAAAGACTTAAAGCCAATGGAGTTTCGGGTTTTGACCAAAAACCTGGACCTCTACCCTTTTCAATCACTGTTCTTCACGACGATTAAATATGGTAGTTTGCAACCAATATTCGGAGGCGAAACTCGCTCTCTCCATACGATCAAGAATACAAACGTGCTCTTGGTGACGGGCATCGCTTCGCCCAAACAAATGTATGAAGACCTGAAACACCACTGTCAGCATATTCATCCATTAAAATTTCCTGACCACCACCTGTTCACAAGGAATGACATAGAGAAACTAAATGCACAATTTGAGGCAATTAAGTCACCGAAAATTGTCATCACAACCGAAAAAGATGCCGCGCGACTGGTCGCTGTAGAGGGGCTCTCTGACCAAGTCAAGGATGCCATTTATTCATTACCGATACAAATAAGTTTTCTTCAAAACGATGAAGAAGCATTCAACCATAAAATCATTAGCTATGTACGAAAAAATTCAAGAAACAGCATCCTGGTTGAAAGAAAGGATGACAACAAGTCCAAAGACGGCAATCATCCTGGGAACCGGGTTAGGACAATTAGCTTCAGAGATAACAGATAGTTACGAATTCGCCTATACTGACATTCCAAACTTCCCCCTGTCCACGGTGGAAGGTCATTCTGGCAAACTTATTTTTGGCAAGTTGGGAGGTAAGGACATCATGGCCATGCAAGGCCGATTCCACTATTATGAAGGTTATGACATGAAAGAAGTAACCTTCCCAGAGCGCATCATGTACGAGCTGGGCATTGAGACTTTGTTCGTTTCCAACGCAGCAGGAGGAATGAATCCCGACTTTAAAATTGGAGATTTGATGATCATCGACGATCATATCAACTTCTTTCCTGAGCATCCACTCCATGGAAAGAACTTCCCAACTGGTCCAAGATTCCCAGACATGCACGAGGCCTATGATAAACAACTGAGAACACTGGCTGACCAAATTGCCAAAGAAAAAGGCATCAGAGTGGTTCATGGTGTCTACGTTGGCGTACAGGGACCGACTTTTGAAACACCTGCAGAATATGGAATGTTTCATCGTTTAGGGGGTGACGCAGTTGGAATGAGCACCGTACCCGAAGTTATCGTGGCTCGTCACTGTGGCATCAAGGTGTTTGGAATGAGCATCATAACCGATTTAGGAATAGAGGGACAACCCGTCGAAGTTTCTCATGAAGAGGTTCAGATTGCAGCTAACAAGGCTCAACCGCTGATGACTGAAATCATGAGCGAAATCATCAAGAGAAGTTAAGGCATGCTCACCGTAAGCTGATGAGTGAGTTGACAAGGCATATCCACGCTCTTACGTTTCTAAAACAATCAACGGGTATTCCAGTCAACTCACCTCGTAATCAATATACTTTACAGCTAATTACCACTCAAGCGAATGACAGACATTTCAAAACTGGGTGAATTCAAACTCATTGATCACCTCACAAAAGACATCCAAATACAGAATAAATCAACAAAACTTGGTGTTGGTGACGATTGCGCCGTGCTGCATTTTCCTGACAAGGAGGTATTAATGACCACCGACATGCTGATGGAAGGCGTTCATTTTGACCTCACCTACATCGACATGCAACATCTTGGCTACAAGTCAGCCATGGTGAATATCAGCGATATATTTGCCATGAATGGAACACCAAAGCAGTTGTTGGTGAGCCTTGCCATCGGCAAAAGGTTTAAAGTTGAAGACATGGAGGCTTTTTATAGCGGTCTGCAAATGGCCTGCAATAAATGGGATGTGGACATTGTGGGAGGCGATACGACATCCTCTCGCACGGGTATGGCCATCAGTATTACCTGCGTTGGGGAAGCAAAAAAGGAAGACATCGTCTATCGCAGCGGCGCAAAAGACACTGACCTGATTTGCGTCAGCGGTGATTTGGGCGCAGCCTATATGGGATTGATGTTGTTAGAACGTGAGAAAGATGTATATTATCAGCAGATAGATGAACTCAACAAGAAGCTTAAAGCTGCGCAAAAGGAACAAGACAATCAACTTTTAGAACACCTAAAGAAGAAACTTAGCGAGCTTGGTAACTTCCAACCTGACTTTGCAGGGAAAGAGTATCTGCTGCAAAGACAATTGCAAACAGAGGCAAGAGGAGACGTCATTGAAAAGATCCAGACAGCTAACATCCACCCTACTGCCATGATTGACATCTCCGATGGATTGAGCAGTGAACTGCTACATATATGCAAACAAAGCAAATGCGGATGTAGAATTTATGAGAAAAACCTGCCAATTGACTACCAAACAGCCGTTATGGCAGAAGAGTTGAACATGAACGTCACGACTTGCGCATTGAATGGTGGCGAAGACTATGAACTGCTTTTCACCGTTCCCATCACCGATCACGAAAAGATACAGCAGATAGAAGGTGTGCGAGTGATTGGACATATCACCAAAGAGTCATTAGGAGCACAACTAATCACACGCGACAATCAGGAATTTACATTACGGGCTCAGGGGTGGAATCCGCTATAAACGAACTCTTTGTGTGTGTGCTGGCCATCGAAAACAATTCTGATGACAGACGCATATCTGCACTTTCATCGCGTGTTCTCTTTGTTAACAAATATTAATCCGTATCATTTTTTCAAGAAATGTTTCGATGATTAGATAATATTTCTTACCTTTGCAACCGCAAAAGCAATGGTGCCATAGCTCAGTTGGTAGAGCAAAGGACTGAAAATCCTTGTGTCCCCGGTTCGATTCCTGGTGGTACCACGGAAGAAAGGTTGCAAATAAAAAGTCCTGAACAAGTGTTCAGGACTTTTTATTTGCACCTACTTGTTCGGTCGTATGCTCATCAATAACACAATTTCAGTAGCTATTCGTGATGATAAGGTTCACCTTTTAGGATGGTACAAGCTCGATACAACTGCTCTACAAAGATAAGTCGGACCATCTGATGTGAGAATGTCAATTTAGACAAAGAAATCTTCTCATTAGCACGCGCATAGACTTCAGGTGAGAAACCGTATGGGCCACCGATTACAAAAACAAGCTTTCTAACCGACTGTTGCTTCTTTTCCATCCATGCAGCCAATTCAACACTCCGAAATTCTCTGCCATGCTCATCCAATAAGGCCACAGTATCAGCAGCCTCTATCTTCTTAAGAATCAACTGCCCCTCCTGCACTTTTTGTTGTTCCGTTCCCCTGTTCTTGTTGTTTTTTAGCTCAGGAATAACTCTTATGCTGAATGGTACATAATGACAAATCCTCCGTACATAGCCCTCTATACCTGCAATAAAATGTGGATTATCAGTTTTACCCACCACTATTAGTTCTGTTTTCATCTGCTGAAAGGTTTTCCTACCGCATTCGTTTCATCATCATTCATGGAGAATTCGCTTGTTACTTCTCGGCACTGGATATTTATTTCTCATCCGTGTTGATGATGTTGTATTGATCTTTTCGCTTCGGGTTCATCGGGAACCATCCTTTTTCAACCCGTTTTTTTTGAGAGAACAATTCACCTATAGTCCACAAACATGAAGCCCCCAATACGCCAAGGAGCGATGAAAACATGACATCTTCAACAAAAATCGACGCTATGACAGATAGAATACCCATAACCAGGAATATCCACCAGGGACGAACGCCCCATTTGTACTCTACCTTAATCACCACCGGATGAAAGAGTCCGATGATAAGAAATGTTGACACCGCTATTATTAGTCCTTTGTAATACATAGTTATCGTTAAGTTTAAAACTTTAAATTGCTAATCAATCGCTTTTTTACAAGCTCTTTGCAAAAGTACAAAAAAACGCTTAACGCCAGAAAATTCTCATTTAAAATTACTATCTTTGTCAAACAATAAGTATAACTTAAACAGCATAAAGATATGGAAAACAATGCAGAACTGATTGCCCAGTGTGAACAGAAGGCAAAACAATGGTTGACTCCCGCATTTGACGAGGAGACCCAGAATGAAGTGAAAGCAAAGATTGAAGCTGAAGATAAGACAGACTTGATCGATTCTTTCTACAAAGATTTAGAGTTTGGAACAGGTGGACTTCGTGGCATCATGGGTGCCGGCAGCAACCGTATGAACATCTACACGGTGGGCATGGCTACCCAAGGATTTGCTAATTATCTGAAGAAAAGCTTCCAAGATCGTGCAGACATATCCGTTGTCGTGTGCCATGATTGCCGCAACAACAGTCGTAAATTTGCCGAAAGTGTCGCCGATATCTTCACGGCCAATGGCATCAAGGTATATTTGTTCGACGACATGCGACCTACACCCGAGTGTTCTTTCGCCATCAGGCATCTTGGTTGCCAAGCTGGTGTGAACATTACAGCCAGTCACAACCCCAAAGAATACAATGGATACAAGGCTTATTGGGAAGATGGCGCGCAAGTATTGGCCCCACACGACATGGGAATCATCAATGAAGTGAACAAGGTGAAAGTTGAAGATGTTAAGTTTGAAGGTAACAAACAGCTGATTCAAATCATCGGAGAGGATATCGATCAGGCTTATCTCGACGCAGTCAAGACCGTCAGCATTGACCCGGAAGTAATCAAACGTCAACACGATTTGAAAATTGTCTACACCCCTTTGCACGGCACTGGCATGACGATGATTCCGCGCTCGCTTAAATATTGGGGCTTCGACAACGTGCATTGTGTTAAAGAACAGATGGTAAAGGATGGCAACTTCCCTACCATTGTTTCTCCAAATCCTGAAAATAGCGAAGCGTTGACATTGGCTTTGCGCGACGCCAAACAACTGGATGCCGACATAGTGATGGCCAGTGACCCTGATGCAGACCGCGTAGGCATGGCATGCAAGAACGACAAGGGCGAGTGGATCTTAATAAACGGAAACCAAACATGCTTGATTTTCCTCTATTACATCATCACCAACCGCAAGAACATGGGACTGTTGAAGCCAACAGACTACATCGTCAAGACCATCGTGACCACAGAGGTGATTAGGAAAGTTGCCGAGAAGAACAACATTGAGATGATTGATTGCTACACTGGATTCAAGTGGATCGCTCGTGAAATACGCATTGCTGAGCCTGGCAAGAAATACATCGGTGGCGGCGAAGAGAGCTATGGCTTCATGGCAGCCGACTTTGTTCGCGATAAGGACGCAGTGAGTGCCATGTGTCTCCTGGCCGAAATTTGCGCGTATGCCAAAGATCAAGGTGAGACGCTTTACGATCTTCTTCTGGACATCTATCTAGAATACGGTTTCTCCAAGGAGTTTACCGTCAATGTAGTGCGTCCAGGAAAGACTGGTGCAGACGAAATCAAGACCATGATGGAGAATTTCAGAAAGAATCCACCGACAGATCTTGGAGGTTCAAAGGTGGTTGTTTGGAAAGACTACCAGACGCTTGAACAGCGTGACATCAATGGAAACGTTTCCAAACTTGACATGCCCGACACCAGCAATGTGCTACAGTGGTTCTGCGATGATGGTACTAAGGTTAGCGTTCGTCCATCGGGTACAGAGCCTAAAATTAAGTTCTACCTTGAAGTAAAAGGCACGATGAAATGTGCCGGATGCTACGAACGTTGCGATGCCGAGGCCGATGAAAAAATCAATGCAATCAAGAAAAGTCTGCATCTTGAGTAAACTTAGCAACGAATTGAGCTTCCTTCACTGGAGGTTCAATTTGTTGCTCCGTATACAATATCATTGAGTTTGACAACCAAAGTCAATGAGTTTGACCGCCAATGTCAATAAGTTTAAAACACAAACCCATAGAGATTAGCATCCAATCTCTATGGGTTTATATTTGACTATTATTCAGATAGTTACGAATTAAGATTGTATTGTTTTCTATTAATTAGAATGTTCTGCTATCTCCTTCTGCGCACATTCAGTGCAGATGCCTTTGTAGTATAGCTGAATCTCATCGACAATATTTCCGTGAATGTTTCTATTCTGAACAAGTTTCGGTGCATCTTCTTCAGGCAAATCTATCACCCTTTTGCATTTCTTACAATAAAAATGTACATGGGGCTCTACACAACCATCGTAACACACACGATGCTCGTCAATGGTTATCATTTGAGCAGCTTGATGTTCTGAAAATAAACGCAGCGTATTATAAACTGTAGTCCTACTTAGGGTTGGAATTTTGGGACACAAACCTTTATAAACATCCTCTACTGTTGGGTGGGTATGATTTTCCATCAGGAACTCCATGATGGCCAAACGCTGTGCAGAAGGGTGCACTCCAGCTTCGATTAACTTATTATATGCTTTGTTTTCTGATGTCATATTCGTATTATTTTGCAAAGTGCAAAGATACAAAAATCAAAACAATTACAAGCATAAGAGCAAAAAAGAATGGTGAAATCTTGCTGACTTCACCATTCTTCTGTTATAAATCTTACTTTCTTTGTTCTGAAAAGACATCCATAAAGTCAGAAATAGGAACTAATATTTGTTCTCCTGTTTCCATGTTTTTGAGCGTTATCTTGTTTTCCTTCATCTCGTTCTCACCAGCCATGGCCACGAATGCGATTTGCTTTGCATTAGCATAACTCATCTGCTTCTTCATCTTAACCGCATCCGGGTACATCTCTGCGCTGACTCCATGACTGCGAGCCTCATTGACCAAATGCAAACAATAGGCAGTCTCTTTTTCGCCAAAATTGATAAAAAGAATTTGAGTAGAATTTATTGTCTCTTTTGGGTATAAGTCCAAAGCATTTAATACATCATAGATACGATCGGCACCAAACGAGATTCCAACCCCACTCAACCCTGGCTTGCCAAAAATACCCGTCAAGTTGTCGTAACGACCACCACCTGTAATGCTGCCAATAGAAACATCCTTAGCCTTTACTTCAAAAATGGCACCGGTGTAATAATTAAGGCCTCGCGCCAAAGTCAAATCAAGTTCTATCTCGTTATGTAGCTGCATCGATTTCAATACATCCAAGATATAGGCAACTTCTTCCACACCTTTCAGTCCAACCTGACTGTCTTTCAGCACATTTTTGATGACGTTGAGCTTTTCATCATTTGTTCCTTGAAGTGATATGATGGGTTGTAACTTATCGATGGCGTCTGGGGAGATACCGGCGTTTGCCAACTCTTGATTGACATTTTCCAGACCTATTTTGTCCAATTTGTCGATGGCAACTGTGATGTCTACTATTTTATCCGCAGCGCCAATCATCTCAGCAATACCCGTGAGTATTTTCCTGTTATTGATTTTGATGATTACTCGCACACCAAACCTTTGGAACACCTCATCCACGATTTGCATCAATTCCACCTCATTGAGCAAAGAGTCTGACCCCACCACGTCGGCATCGCATTGATAAAACTCTCGATATCGCCCCTTTTGAGGACGGTCGGCACGCCAAACGGGTTGAATTTGATAACGCTTAAAAGGGAATTGAAGTTCATCATGATGCATGACAACATAGCGAGCGAATGGTACCGTCAAGTCATACCTTAGTCCTTTTTCACAAAGTTGCGATGCAAGTTTCAACGTATTTCTTTCCACAAGTTCTTTGTCGTCAACCTTCCGCAGGAAGTCACCCGAATTAAGAACCTTGAAAAGCAGCTTGTCTCCTTCCTCACCGTATTTGCCCATCAGGGTTTGAAGGGTTTCCAGAGCAGGGGTTTCTATCTGTTGAAAGCCATACAATGAATAAACATCTTTAATTGTGTTGAATATATAATTGCGCTTAGACATCTCCATGGGCGAGAAGTCTCTTGTCCCTTTGACGATAGTTGGTTTGTTAGTCATTTAATTTCTCTTTTGTCATTAGTTTCTTACAATCGTTTGATTACGATCAGGTCCGATTGAAACAATTTTGATAGGTGTTTCCAAAAACTCCTCCAAGAACTGGATGTAATCTTTGAATTGCTGTGGAAATTCTTCCTCGTTGGTCATTTTTGTCAAGTCAGTGTGCCAGCCTTGCAGCTCTTGGTAAATAGGTTTTACGCCTTCCAGGTCGTAAGGAAGTTCCTTCGTCTGTGTGCCATCCTTCAGTTCATAACCAACACATGCTTTAATTGTCTTGAATTGATCCAGCACATCACTCTTCATCAAAATAAGGTGAGTCACACCGTTAACCATGATAGAATAGCGTAATTGAACCAAATCTACCCAGCCACAACGACGCTCTCTACCTGTTACAGCACCATATTCATGACCGATGTCACGAAGTTTCTTGCCATCCTCGTCGAAAAGTTCGGTTGGAAAGGGACCTGATCCTACACGTGTACAATAAGCCTTCATGATGCCATAGACGTTTCCTATCTTGTTGGGACCAAGGCCCAGTCCGATACATGCTCCGGCACAAATGGTGTTTGAAGACGTTACAAACGGGTAACTACCGAAATCAATATCCAGCATTGTACCCTGTGCACCTTCGCACAAGATGCTTTTCTGTTCACGAAGAAGATGATTGATTTCATGTTCGCTGTCTACAATGTTGAATTGTTTGAGGTATTCTATACCTTCCATCCAATGCTTTTCTGTTTCTTCCAAATCGAAATCTGTAAAGTGAAGAGCCTTCAACATGTCCAAATGACGCGACTTGTGAGCCTCGTATTTTTCCTGAAAGTTATCAAGGATGTCTCCTACTCGCAAACCGTTTCTCGACGTTTTGTCAGTGTATGTCGGACCAATGCCTTTGCCTGTTGTTCCAACCTTGCCCTTTCCTCGTGCGGCTTCGTAGGCCCTATCCAACACTCTATGCGTAGGCATGATGAGATGAGCCTTCTTTGAGATATGAATACGGCTTTGCAATTCGTGGCCACTCTTCTCCAGTTCTTTAGCTTCGTCCATGAAAAGATCCGGTGCGAGCACTACTCCATTACCGATAAGATTAATCTTTCCACCTTGAAAGATGCCAGAAGGAATGCTACGAAGAACATATTTTTGGCCCTCAAACTCCAATGTATGGCCTGCATTTGGTCCCCCTTGAAACCTGGCAACAACATCATATTTTGGCGTAAGTACGTCGACCACTTTGCCTTTTCCTTCGTCACCCCACTGCAAACCTAGCAGGACATCTACTTTACCTTTATTCATTTTATCGTATGTATTTAGTTTTTTCTTTATTCATTTTCTTGCGTGTTATCAGCGTTTGACATGTACTGCAAACCCCATAGATATACAATGAGAATCCATCTTTTTTGAATCTTCTCAACTTGGTTTCATTCACAGCCTCGACAATTGCTGGGGAGTTAACCTCCGACACTTTGCCACAAACCGTACAAATCTGATGGCAATGATTCTTATTGTCATAGCACGACTCATACACCGTGCCTCCTTGCAGGCGATGACAAATCACCAATCGCAGTTTTCTAAACAATCTTAAATTGTTATAGAGGGTAGCCCTACTAACCCTAAAGTTATGTTCGACGAGATATTCATCCAACTCCTCCAAAGAGAAATGTCCCCTGATGCTATAAACAGCATCAAGGATTGCATACCTCTCTGGCGTTCTTCGAAGGTTGTTTGTTACAAGATAATCATCTAGAAGCTGTTTAACAGCATTTCTGATATCTTTTTTCATTTCCCGAAAATTATAACTCTACAAAGTTACAATATTTACTTTAAATATAGGTAATGTATGGCTATATAAATCTTCACAATACCCGTTGGCGGAATTAATTTAAGTTGATAAATATGAGCAAAAAGTTGTACATAACGTTGATTTTTAGTAACTTAGTAGTATTCAAAACGTTAAGTTCAAACCATCGTATGTACAACCTTTATACAAAATTCGTCAAA
>JAQYPT010000097.1 GCA_028726625.1 Prevotellaceae bacterium
CTGATGCTTTCTTTGCCATACATTCAATCTCAGACACTGCATGGAAGAACCATCAGTCACAACTCAATGCCATCAGCACCATCCTATCATTGTAGGATGGGAGATGGCGTATGACCTATGACTATTGCTGAATAGTTACTGGATTTTAACTGATATTTAAAAATTATTAAAAAAATGAGAGAAAGTATGAAGAAAATTTTACTCATGATTGCACTTTTTACCTGTGCATCCTGGTCAGCCATGGCAGCTGACACCGACAAGCCAGCAGCAGTGTTTACCTATAACGAAGCACATGTTAACCAGCTTGTGAAAGTGGGACTGGCAGCAACTGGCAGCTTTTCGGTAGATTGGGGCGACGGCGTTCTCAAAAAGTATGACAAAACGCAGTTTTGCATCGATTCCGTGAGGGGAAAGCAAGTGAAGCTGTACGGCGATTTTGTGCAAATTATCGCCGTGCACAAGAGATCGAAGAGATGGATTTGAGTGGTTGTCCCAACATTCAGCGTCTACATATCTATGAAAACAACATCAAACATCTGAATGTGTCGCACATGGCGAAGATGACCGGACTGTACGCTGCAAAAAATGAAATTGAAAACGAGATGGATTTCTCTGGCTGCAACGACTTGAAGGTCATCGACCTCAGTGACAACAAGATTCCAGGTAAGATGGATTGCAGCGGCATGAAAAGTCTTTCGAAGGTCGACGTGTCTGGCAACCGGCTCACGCAACTGTTGCTGCCCAAGGACGAGAACACTGTTCTGGAAGATGTAAACTGTGATAACAACGAGTTGACTGACATTGACGTTACGGGCTTGAGAAATCTCGATGAGCTTTCTTGCTCAGGCAACAAGATTAAAACGCTCGACCTTACCGGCGTGCCGGCCTTGATGAAACTGTATGCCGACCACAATGAGATCAAAAATATCGTGTTCCCGCGGGATAACAAGCTGGATTTGCTCAACCTGAGTTTCAATCAGCTGGAGAGCATCAACCTGGTGCCCTTGTTTCAACTCACCGGCTTGTACCTGTACAACAACAAATTGTCGGAGCTGGACTTGACCCCCCAATCGCAACCTGCGGTGGATCAATGTGGAACACAACAACCTGTCTAAATTCAGCACCAAGTCTCAGCCGCAGTTGGCCTTGTTGCGCGTTTCTTACAACAACCTCTCTGAGCTGGACATCACAACCAATAAGATGGTCAACACGCTTTATGCCGAGCACAATCAGCTTACCAATATCGATGTGAGCAACAACCCATCCCTGTTTGATTTCAATATCGGCAACAACCAGTTGACGACCCTCGACATCTCTAAAAATCCGAGTATGTATTACCTCCGTTGCGACAGTAATGAGATTGCCAGCCTGGATTTGTCGGCTAACCAAGACCTCCATCTGGTAGCAACCGAACATAATAAACTCACCACGCTCGACCTTCAGGGCAAGAAAAGTCTGCGGGGACTGTTCCTTCAGGACAACGCCATCGCTGATGTTGAACTGAATAAGATCATCGCAGCTCTACCTGACGTCAATGGTCAGGAACCCATCCAAGGCGTGACTTGGAGCGATCAGCTGGTGTACTCGTGTCAGAACAGTGCCGATGTGCACAAGGCCAAGGCGGAGCAGAAAGGTTGGAAGGTAACCGAGAAAATCGCATCGGGCATTAATCGCCTGCGCCCAGAGGGTTCAAACGATGTGGTGCGCTACTTGTATTATAATCTCAGCGGCCAACGGCTCAATGCTGAACCTAACCATGGCCTGTACCTTATTAAAGAGGTGAGAAGCAATGGCACAAGTACCGCGCGCAAGGTGACGAAGTAAATGCACCGTTCACAGGAGCGAACGACACCGAAAACAATGAATAACGCCTTCCGGTTGAGATAATCGGAGGGCGTTTTGCATTTTCACAGTCACCATGTCAATCGTGTTTCAATCATCCCAGAATGCCCATAAATAGACGACTATGGCGAGATAACTGTCAACAAATCAATGTCTTACATTTTGAGAATAAGACTTAAAAAGATTGAATAATTTGTCTGTTCGCCTTTTTTTGCATACCTTTGCACCCGATAAAAATAGAGATGGTATTTTATAGTGATTATAAGCAGGCCATCTACTAAGTATCTAACGGAGCCGGATGAGCAGAAAAAAAGTTCTCACATAGCTGCCATCCCGGGCATGTTTGACAAGAGCGTTGGCAAGCCCAGGCTTCATAAACAAGTAAATATGGAGAGAATAAAAAAGATTGTTTTTGTAACATGGATAATCTTGCTCTTTCTTCCCGGTTTTGCCTTGGCAGGACAAAAGAAAGGCACCAGTGCAACAAGCAATTTCGATTGGACTCCAGTGATGGAGGCAATCATTCATGTAGAGAGTCGTGGAAATGCCAATGCGAGAAGCGGAAATTCGGTAGGTGTCATGCAGATTACGCCGATACTCGTCGCAGAATGCAATCAAATCTTGAAAAGACGTAACAGCAAGAAACGCTACAAGCTGTCAGACCGCCTAAGTGTGGCAAAGTCTAAAGAGATGTTTCTATTGATTCAATCGGTGTATAACCCGAATAACAACGTTGAGAAAGCAATCCGTTCATGGAACGGTGGACCTAACTACAGTAACCGTAGTACGCATCATTACTTCAGGAAAGTGATGAAGGTGCTGAGAGGATAATTAGAGGGTTTCGCTTTTTTACCGATTTAAGACTTATAGAGATCCAACTGTTAGAAATCTGAAATAGGATGCTATCAGTTGGATTTTTTTTGTCTACATTACATGGATGCCGATGATTTGGAATAAACCATGTCTTCATATATCATTTTTTCATTGGAAACATCGTGAATTTCCGTTGCTTAATTCCCTCCCCCTGTAACGTTCATTCTCTTTATTTTTTACTACCTTTGCAGAAGCTAGGCATCGCCTCAGCAATTCCAAGCAAGCTTGATTGCATTCGGCTCGCACTATCTTTACAGAAGAAATTACTAACCAGCTGCTCCGACAATGCCCAAAACCTGCAGGCGGATGAGGCCGTCGTCCGCAGAGTAAGAGCCTTCTCACACAGGCTGCGATGATAGAAATGATGGCAAGATTATCAAATATTAAATAACGACCAATTTTATGAAACAAAGAATGAAGTTATTGGCAGGTGCCAGCTTGATGTTGGGCCTGTCTGCAAATGGTGCAATGGCCTACACAATGACTGCTGAAAGCACAGCCATCGTGGCCGCTGCTGATAACACCAAATTAGTAACGCAGCGTCCCCCTATGGCAGAACGTTTGTTCGTTTCCGACGCTGTTGAAAAGAAAATTAAGGAAGTACGCAAGCTGTTGAAAGGCAATCCCTACCTGGCTTGGATGTTCGAGAATTGTTTTCCCAACACTTTGGATACCACAGTCCACTTCAACGGCAAAGATGATACCTTCGTCTACACAGGCGATATTCACGCCATGTGGTTGCGTGATTCGGCTGCGCAGGTGTGGCCATATGTTCAATTGGCCAACAATGATCCTAAGCTGAAGGCCATGTTGCGCGGTACTATTCTACGACAATTGAAATGTATCAACATCGATCCCTACGCCAATGCTTTCAACATGGGACCGACGGGGGGCGAATGGCAGAGCGACATGACAGACATGAAGCCCGAACTGCATGAACGCAAATACGAGATTGACTCGCTATGTTATCCGCTCCGCTTGGCTTATCACTATTGGCAAGTAACTGGTGACGACTCTGTTTTCGGCCCCGAATGGATAGAGGCGATGAAGAATATCTTGAAGACTTTCCACGAACAGCAACGCAAGAATGGGGTAGGACCGTACAAATTCCAACGCAAGACCGAGCGACAATTGGACACCGTGTCAAACGACGGATTGGGAAATCCTGTGAAACCAGTTGGACTCATTGCCTCATTCTTCCGTCCATCAGACGACGCTACCACTTTCTTGTTCCTCGTTCCATCCAATTTTATGGCGGTTTCTTCACTCCGCAAGGCTGCTGAGATTCTGACAAAGGTTAACAACAACACTGTTTTGGCCAGCCAATGTACCGCTTTGGCCGATGAGGTGGCAGCTGCTTTACAGAAATATGCGATACACAACCACCCCAAATATGGTAAGATTTATGCTTATGAGGTTGATGGTTTCGGCAACCAGTTGCTCATGGACGATGCCAATGTGCCTAGCTTGTTAGGCATGGCCTACCTGGGTGATGTAGACGTGAACGACCCTATTTACCAGAACACGCGTCGCTTTGTGTGGAGTGAGGACAATCCTTATTTCTTTAAGGACACAGCAGGAGAAGGTGTTGGGGGACCTCATGTCGGTTATGACATGATTTGGCCAATGACCATTATGATGAAAGCTTTTACCAGCAGCAACGACGCTGAAATCAAAGAATGTATCGACCAGCTCATGCGTACCGATGCTGGATTGGGCTTCATGCACGAGTCTTTCCATAAAAACGATGCCACAAAATTCACCCGTTCGTGGTTTGCTTGGCAGAACACGCTCTTCGGTGAACTGATTATCAAGCTCATTGACGATGGCAAACTAGACGTGTTGTTGAGTGCAAAACGATAATCAGAACAACTTTTTATAACTCACTTTCGTGCCGGGTCCCATTAAGGTGGCCCGGCATTCGTTTTTCTTATCGTTCTCCATTGCTTGGAACATTCCTTTGTTCAGGTAGTTGAGCGCTTAACGAATGCCGCAACAAGAAGAATAAACCTTTTCTTTCTTGATTATCACGGATATTGCTTACTTTTGCCAAACGATGAAAAAAGAAAAAAACATCGATCATTTTTCCGCCGACTCATACGGTACAAGTGGGATTAATATAGTGATAACAAGTTCCACTTTACTGTTTAGACGCTGCCCTGGAACGTGAAGCTAAGTGTTAAAAGATTGATTTATCAAGCCTGATTAAAAAAGATGTTGCTGTCTGTCATCATTCCCGTATACAATGTAGCATACACCCTTGAAAGGTGTGTGCAGAGTGTGTTGACTCAGAATTTTGCTGACATGGAAATCATCTTGGTGGATGATGGGTCGACTGATGGCTCGTCTGCTCTCTGTGATACTTACGTCAACAAAAAGAATATCACTGTTATCCATCAAGACAATGCGGGCCTCTCTGCGGCACGAAACACGGGGCTAACGGTGGCCAAAGGCAGGTATGTCACTTTTGTTGACTCGGATGATTACCTGGATGCTGACCTCTATCCCTCGCTGATGAAGGTATTACAAGCGGATGACGATATCGACTTGTTGGAATATTCGTTTGTCAGAGACGATGGGAAGAGCGTGGAAACGCATACCCTTCACGACAAGTGTTATCACGACGTGTGGCGCTATTGGTTTGAAGCCAAGGCTTATCTGCATGGTTTCGCCTGTAACAAAATATTCAAACGAACACTGTTTGACACCATTCAGTTTCCCGTTGGCCGTAAATTTGAGGACGTTTTTGTGCTTCCACAGCTGTTGGGTAAGGTTCGCAGTGTTCGTACCACTCCTATCGGATTCTACCATTATACTTATAATAAGAATGGTATTACGGCTCGTGCGCAGGGCAACGAATGGAAAGACCTGTTGCAAGCGCATCTCAACGTGTTGGAAAATACGTCCCTTCAAGCCTACGAAGGCTTTGGCGCTTACTATGCCCATGTGTTGAATGTCCAGTTGCATACCTACGAATTGACAGGCGATACAAACGACATCCAGCTTCCCACACTTCCCTTTTATGGCACCCTGAAATTAAAGCTGCTCCGTTTTTTTGGCATGAAGAGCTTGTGTATGTTACATCGCTGGCTGCACCAGATACTGTAAAACGGCAACTCACCTGTTGACTGAGCGAAAAACAAGATACGCATTGATGATGAATTTTCTTGACACCTAACCTTTTTATAATTGGCGAATTTACCATCAACGATGCATCTTGCGGCAAATTTCTATATTGAAAGTTTTCAAGAGCCGTTTTAAGGGTCAAAAAACAGATAAAATATTTTATAATTCTGTAGAACGTGATGAATTAAGTTACGCTCCTCACAAATAGACTAATTAAATCAACTCACGCAGGGCAGGTTTCATAAAATCTTTCTTGATGCAGAATAGACATATTGAGTGCAACGGCATGTTCGTTCCGATCGATGGTGGATAGGCAATGAATGGTTTCGGTTGGGCACATCCAATGTAAAAGTGAATAAATGATAACGCATTTGCCTGTTCCTGTTTTTTATTGTAAATTTGCCATACTAATAACACTAACTAAATAAATAATATGAACATCATTAAAACGTGTCTGTCTGCACTCGCACTGGTTACTGCCATGAACGCAAGTGCACTTGATAAACTGGACCCCGTAGACTATGTGAACCCTTTGGTGGGTACCCTGTCCAAGGTTTCCCTCTCGACGGGTAATACCTATCCGGCCATCGCCCTGCCATGGGGCATGAACTTCTGGATGCCTCAAACAGGTAAGATGGGAGACGGTTGGGCCTACGTATATACAGCCGACAAACTTCGCGGATTCAAGCAAACACATCAGCCCAGTCCATGGATTAACGACTACGGACAGTTCGCCATCATGCCGATTACGGGCAAACCGGTATTCAATGAAGACGAACGCGCCAGTTGGTTCTCACACAAGGCCGAAGTGGCCAAACCCTATTATTATCGCGTTTATCTGGCTGACCACGACGTGGTGACGGAATTGACTCCGACAGAGCGTGCCGTCATGTTCAGATTCACATTCCCAAAGACCGACCAGTCGTATGTGGTGGTAGATGCCCTTGACCGTGGTTCGTCTGTGAAGATTATTCCTTCAGAAAACAAGATTATAGGATACACTACACGCAACAGTGGGGGCGTACCCGACAATTTCAAGAATTATTTTGTCATCAAGTTTGACAAGCCTTTTACGTACAAAGCAGCGGTGGCTGATGGTCAAATCAAGCAAGGTACCACCGAGGCAACGGTCAATCACGCTGGTGCCATCATCGGCTTTAAGACCAAACGAGGCGAGCAAGTGCATGCTCGTATCGCCTCTTCTTTCATCAGTCCAGAGCAAGCAGAACTAAACTTGCAGGAGCTGGGCAACCTATCGTTCGAGCAAATCAAGGCACAAGGGCGACAGACCTGGAACAAGACGTTGAGCCGAATTGAGGTGGAAGATAATAATGTGGATCATCTGCGTACCTTCTACTCATGCCTTTACCGCTCTGTATTGTTCCCTCGCAGCTTCTACGAGAAAGATGCCAATGGCAAAATCGTCCATTACAGTCCGTATAACGGCAAGGTGTTGCCAGGTTACATGTTTACCGACACAGGCTTCTGGGACACGTTCCGTTGTTTGTTCCCCATGCTCAACCTCATGTATCCGTCCATGAACGTCAAGATGCAAGAGGGTTTGGCCAATACCTATCTCGAGAGTGGCTTCCTGCCAGAGTGGGCAAGTCCTGGCCATCGCGGATGCATGGTGGGCAACAACTCGGCATCAGTCGTGGCAGACGCTTACCTGAAAGGTCTGCGTGGTTACGATGCTGAAACGTTGTGGAAAGCCGTGACGCATGGTGCCAATGCAGTTCACCCAAAGGTTAGCTCAACGGGTCGCTTGGGATGGGAATACTACAACAAATTGGGTTATGTGCCTTACGATGTGAAGATTAATGAGAACGTGGCTCGTACTCTGGAGTATGCCTACGATGACTGGTGCATCTATCAGTTTGGTAAGTCGCTGGGGAAGTCTGAAAAAGAACTGGCTCAGTACAAGAAGAACGCCATGAACTATAAGAACGTCTTCGATAAGGAAACCAACTTGATGCGCGGTCGCAACCAGGATGGCAAGTTCCAAACACCGTTCAGTCCCTTGAAGTGGGGTGATGCCTTTACAGAGGGCAATTCCTGGCATTACTCTTGGTCAGTGTTCCACGACCCACAGGGCTTGATTAACCTCATGGGAGGCAAGCAAACCTTTGTCCAAATGCTCGATTCTGTCTTCAATGTTCCGCCTTTGTTCGATGACAGTTACTACGGAGGTGTCATCCATGAGATACGCGAAATGCAAATCATGAACATGGGTAACTATGCCCATGGCAACCAACCCATCCAGCACATGATTTACATGTACAACTATGCCGCACAGCCTTGGAAGGCTCAATATTGGATTCGCGAGGTGATGGACAAGCTCTACACGCCTCAAGCCGACGGCTATTGCGGTGATGAGGACAACGGACAAACCTCTGCTTGGTACGTCTTCTCGGCCATGGGCTTCTATCCCGTGTGTCCCGGTGCCAACCAGTATGTCATCGGAACACCTTACTTTAACAAGATGACCCTGCATTTGGAGAACGGCAAGACCATGACCATCACGGCGCAAAACTGTAGTCAAAACAACAAATATATTCAGTCGCTGAGCATCAATGGCGCACCTTCCACCAAGAATTTCTTCACGCACGACCAGTTGATGCAGGGCGGTAACATTCATTATGTCATGGGTAGTACCCCCAATAAGCAGCGTGGCATCAGCGACAGTGACGCTCCTTATTCGTTCACGAAAGAACTGACTGGAGCGAAAAGCGTGACAAGTAAGAAAAGCAGACGTCGTAGATAAACGAGCGTGAACATTCATCGCCCGAGTGGCGTTGATTGAGAAGGTAAATACGGAGGCTGGCTCTAACCTGATGATGGGTTAGAACCAGCCTTTCAATTTACCGGCAGCTCCGTTCATGAGTGGGGCAACTCGTAAATGAGGTGGCGTGGTTGTGAAATATGTTTGCATGTCCCAGCCACCCTCTTTTTTACTCTATTTAATGCGTGTAGGAGCGTGATTTATCGCGTTCCACCAAAATCACGCCCCTACAGAATTGTCAAACATTTTATCTGTTTTTTGCCCTTAAAACGGCACATGAAAACTTTCAATCTGGAAAAAATCAATAGGCAAACGCGGAGCAAATAGGAGATTGATTTGCCACCAAAATTGGATTTTACCACGAAAGCATCGAGATAGCACTCTTAGATGTATGCTATTAGTGGGCAATCAACATGCTATTGCGCTGCTAAAGCATGCATATTGATCCCCTAACTCAATGCTTTTAACGAAAAAAGAAGTAGAAAATAGCCCAAAAACGACATGGTGAAAATGTAATATATTGTCTATCAGTCGCATACAAAAGAATCAAATGCTGGGCGTATTTGACGCTAGATACATCGTTGTTCGCAAATTCGCCAGCTATGAAGAGATTCGATGTCAAGAAAATTCATCATCATGAAACGTTGTTGGAGATGAACATCTAACAATCGTCAATGATGATGAATTTTATGTGTGCCGTGTCTTTCTGGACCGGCTATGATGAAAGTTCACCTACATTCCGGATGGCATACCATGGTGATATGTCCTACGAAGGTAAACGGTGGCTTGCGTCTATTTAATCAAGACTTTTTGGCCATTGACAATCACAACACCGCTTGGCACGTTAAATCGCATGATGCCTGCATTCATAGGCTGAGTGATTATCTTTTTTCCGGCAAGATCACAAACATTGACTATGGTTTTTTCAGCACTCACAACTACCAGTTGACCCTTGGCATCGCTGTAAGCATTAGTCTTCAAGCCTGCTGTAAGATTATGAATAGCGGTGGGGGCTATTTCCTTTATGTACTTAAAATGATTCCAGCCGAAGGTTAGTTTATAAGCGTCTACGGTTCCTTGAGGAACATATAAAACCCTTTCACCATAGTCATTGTCGTCAAATAAGGTGTACACCTCTTCTCCGTCAAGGTATCCTTTTTTGATTTCAGGAGGTGTTTGACTTAAAGAATAAACGGTAGTAAGTTGGGGATTCCCTTCAAATGCATATCCTCCGATAAGAGTTACATTCTCTGGTATGGTTACTTTGGTAAATTTCAAATTTTTGTCAAAGCAATAGTTGCCGATGGTTTTCAGGCTTTTAGGGAATTCCACTTCTTGCAATTGGTAGCAGTTTCTGAAGCTCCAGTGACCTATTTGCTTCACCGAATTGCCTAAAACCACCTTTTTTAAATTGGTGGAAGAGTCAAAGGCGTAATCACCGATGTTCACAATGCTGTTGGGCAGTGTTACGGATACCAATTCGTCGAGCCCGGAAAAAGCGCTGGCTCCGATTGCTTTCACAGGTAAGCCTTTGGCTGTTTCTGGGATGACAATGTCTCCTGAGTAGGCTGCTTTAATAACAATTAAATACGTGCTTTTTTGGGAATATTTGTATTTGATGCCGTCAACAATCACTGTTTTGGCAAGTCCAGCTATTGTTCCTAAGATGAGGAAGCACGAAATTAAAAATAATTTTGAATGGGAAAGTAATTGTTTGCTCATAAGAATAGGTTTTAAATATGAATAAAAAGTTAAATCTTCTATTTAGCGATAATTTCGTATTATAAACGTAAAGATAGTTAAAGTTTATCAAATGTGCGAGCATAAACGGAAGATGTTTGTTGTTTTCTCTTGAGCGTTAGGAAGATGTAGAGTCAACCAGTGTATTGTAAACGGCAAAAAAGACTTAATTTATTTGTCGTTCCCACCGCTTTACATTATCTTTGCATAAGATAGGCTTCGCCTCAGCAAAGTAAGTAAACTTCCTTTGTATTCGGCTTGCACTATCTTTGCAAGAGATAGAGAGCGAAACGAAAACAAGGTCAGTCAATGGGCTTCACTGCGTGGTTGGCTGTGCGGATGTCTATCTGATGTATCAAAATCGTTACATGCTTATCGGCTCAAGGGTTGAGCGTTGCAACTATCTCGGCCCATAAAACGTCTTAATGGAATGAAAAAAATATTTGGAAACCCTTTTTTAATCGCTTTGATCCTCATCGCCTTCTTTGCGAGTAGCTGTGGCAACAGAGCCAAAAAAGATTTGAATCATCTGCTCATGGAGCTGGCGGGAACAGATCACACCATCGACCACGATGACTGGATGACCCTCGAAAACTATTTGGATGGGCAGAAAGCAAACTTCCCAGAGTTCTATGATGGGGGAAAACTTGACGCAGATGAGGTTCGCGAATACATCGAAGAATTTTTCAGTCATCGCCGTGATGCTAAGAAAATCGACTTCTCGGGTATGGCAGTTGAGCCGCTCAAAGTGAATTTTTACCTTGAGCGTTCGGGCTCAATGATTGCCTATGACTCGCCAGCCGGTGACGGTTCGTTCAAGGCAGCCATTGTTCAAATGCTGAACAATCTGCCGGGAAACAATGCGGATCATAAGATTTATGTGGTTAACAATTCGATAAACGCCTATCCAAAGGGGTTCGACCAGTTTGTAAAAGACAGCAACATCTTCGAGGCTACCAAAGGAATTGGTGATCCGAGCTTTACTGATTTCGGAGCCATCTTTGACAAAATCCTGAACAATACCAAGGATGATGAGCTGAGTATCTTGGTGACCGACATGATTTATTCTACCAAGGACATGTCGGGTGTCAATCCGCAAAAGGTGTTTGCCGAAGCGCAAGGCATGACCAACTCGGTTTTCAAGAGTGAGGTGAAGAAGAAGTCAATGCTCATTGTGAAGATGATGGGTTCGTATAATGGTCTGTATTATCCGTACAATTCACCCAGCAAAGGGGTGGCTTACAATGGCAAGCGACCCTATTACATCGTGATAGTTGGCAACAATGAGAACATCGCCAGACTGACACAAGACGAGAATTATGAGGCATTTGCCCACCTGTCTCGGCTGCGGGGCTATGAGAACATGTATCTCTTCGAGACAGATGACGTGTACGAACCTTATTATTCTTTGCTGCTGAGTCATCCCCAGATACGCGGACGGTTCCAACCCGAACGCGGACAAGGTACGCAGGTGACGAAGTTGGAAGGCCTTAAGCCGGATCGAAACAGTGGAGATATCAGACTGGTGTTGGCGGTAGACCTGAGCAAGATGCTCATTGCGGACGAATATCTCACGGATGTGAACAACTATGTGGTTGACGCTGACGATGCGGTTACTATCAAAGAGATTCGTCCTATCACCAAGTCGGACGTCACGCCGGCTGAAAGAAAATACATTCAATCGGCCACCCATCTGTTTGTGTTGTCTGCGAATGAGCTGAAACACGACCAGGAAGTTGAAATCAAGTTGCTCAACAGGCTGCCTCAATGGATTGAGGCTTCGTCGAATGACAACGACACCAAGGTGGACGGCAGCACTACCTTTGGGTTGAAATATCTGCTGCAAGGCATCTACAACAGCTACCGGAAGAATTCGGATGGAGAGCCTTATTATTTTGAAATGGAATTGAAATTTAGCAAATAGCATGCATCGCACGAGTGCTAACCGGCTTGGTTGCGGCCTTTGTGCGGCATGACGATAGAACCACGTTATGAAAAAAAATACGATATTGTTGCTGGCAGGTGCCGTGATTACCCTGCTGTTCATCATTTTTGCCACATCTTTGTTTGAGTCACTGTTCTATGAGAGAGAGTTCTCCAATGAGATGTATTCGGCCAATCTTTATTTCATTGTAGCCATTGTGACAGCTCTGATAGCCTGGGTTTTCGCTGGTATTTACTATTATGTCATCAACTCGGTGAGCTTTTCCCGGTGGTATCATTGGCTCATCGTGCTGATTGCTGCCATGATTGTGGCACCTGTCATCAACTACACCTATCCCAGTGGTGTGTTTTCAGCAGATGGACTCGACTTCAGCGCGCAGCTCTTCAGCTTCTGTCTGGTTGACGTTGCGGTGACGGCCGTGCTGTTTGTCATTGCCAGTTTCTCCATTCGTTGGTGGTCATCCAACTGCCGACACACGCCAATCCCAGAGTAGGGTAGTGAATATTGCATTATCAAGAATCATCAGAACATTACCATAGTGAGACTATTTTTATTTTTAGTGGGCGGAACAGGTTCGCGGGTCATGCGGCCACTCATCATGCAGTTTGCTGCTGGCATTCATCCTTTGGACGAAGCGGGACAGCCCATGCCGCTCGAAGTGGTGCCTATCATCGTAGATCCCCACAAGGCCAACGAGGACTTAAAACGCACCAGCAACCTGTTGCGGTGGTATAAGCAAATACGACAGGCACTGTACGGCGACCGCGTGGACGTGACCAAAGGCTTCTTTTCGGTCAAGATATCTACCCTGAGTGACATCCTGCCCAATGGCAGTAACCTGAGTGATACGTTCCTCTTCAACATGGGGTCCATCGCATCGAAGAAGTTCAGCGACTTCATCTCTTATTCCACGTTGGATACAGGCAATCAAGCCTTGTGCTCAATGATGTTTTCCAAGGATCAGCTTGATACCAAGATGGATATCGGTTTTGTGGGATCACCCAACATAGGGTCGGTCGCATTGAACCAGTTTAAGGATTCCGAAGAGTTCAAGCAGTTCTCCAATGTGTTTCAAAAGAACGACCGCATCTTTGTCGTCAGCAGTATTTTTGGCGGAACGGGAGCTGCCGGCTATCCCATCATCGTGAAGAATATTCGCAATGCCGGCAACAACATCCAAATCAACAACCGTGGCGATTTGCGCGATGCCAGGATTGGTGCGCTCACCGTGTTGCCTTATTTCAACATCCAACAGGATGAGAATAGTCCGATTTCGCGAGCCGATTTCATTTCTAAAACCAAGTCGGCCTTGTTCTATTATCATGACAATCTTACGGGAATTCGGCAGAATGGGGTAGACTTGCCCATGTCCAAAGTAAACGCTTGTTATTATCTAGGCGACGAAATACCCAGTAATCCTTACTTCAACGACCCGGGTGGCAACGGACAACGCAACGACGCACATGTCGTGGAATATGTAGGTGCGCTGGCAGTTCTTGATTTTCTTCAGATTCCAGACGACCAGTTGCTCACGGATAACGGTAATGCCGTGAACCCCATCTACAAGGAATATGGGTTGGCCAACGATAAGATGACGCTGTCACTGAAAGACTTTGGTACGTCAACACGTTTACATGTCAACAAGCAACTGGCGAAGTTTCATTTGGCATACCTGTACATCACCAATCAATTGAAGAGCGATGTGGGACGCGGTTACACGGAGGACAAACCAGAAATAACGAGTGGTTTCCTCTCCACGAGCTTCTTCCACACGCTGACAAGCGATTTCTATGTGGCTTATCTTACCTGGTTGAAGGAACTGAAACTCAATCAGCGCAGCTTCGAACCCTTCCATCTGACAACCGACAAGCTGTCTGATGCGTTGAACGGCATTGCGCCCAAGAGCGGTTTGTTCAAGTCAACCATCGACTACAAGTCTTTGCTTTCTTCCCTCAACAAAATGAGTCAGCAGGCTGTCAAGACGCAGAAATACGGCACAGACCGTGTGGCTTACAAGCTGATGAACCTGCTGGATGAGACGCTGGACAAGCTGGTTGAAGAGAAATACAATTCGGTGGTTTAGCATAGTTGAACGTAAATACAAAGTCAATTCATGTCAAAGATATTATCCTATAATAAGAAAACATCCGGTGAAGATTGGATTCCGTTGAGCAGTCAATACAACGCTGACGAGATAGAGATGATCGCCGATCCCAATGCAGGGTTGTCACAACAGCCTCGTACGGCCATTCCTTCACCGTTCGCGCAGATGGATTTGGTGAAAAACGCTTTCAAACGACTGTCCATGAATGCCCGTCTACAAGGCGAAGCAATGGACGAGAAGTTGGTTTCCAATGCGCTGGACATTGCCCAATTGTTCTTTAATTACGCTGAATTGCGCAATCAATTGCAGATTGTGGAATGGAACCGAGCCACCGATTTGGAGAAGTTGAAAGACTCACCACAGCACAGTTTGTTGGGCGAGACCATCGAGATGTTCTTGCATCAAGACCAAGAAGCCTTCAACTTCGACCAGTTGGATCGCTTGTATTTCTTGGTCTATGGCAACCAGGTCATTGGTTCTACCTCGCCAATCACGCTCTTCATGGCGTCACCCAATGCGCAAGAAGGGCTCTGCGACATCCCCGTAGAGCAGAATGTGCAGCTCTTTAGCCTGTGGCGCCCGCTGTATATGCGTAGCGAACGCTTCGTCAAGTACATCTATGCCTTGTTCACAGCCTACCCAGAGTTGAAGCGTCGTTGCGGTGAAGTGAACAGTTACCTCATCGCCAATCTGCCTTTGTTGCCCGCTGCGCTGCAGAATGACATCCTGAAAGAGATAGGCAATCCTGCCGCCATGGACCTGGCTAACGCTGACCGGGCACGCACTTTCCTCGAAACTAACTTCATGCAGATGGAAGAAGGCGTGCAGGCGTTGGGCGTTCCATTTTACGGTGCCCGCCCTGAAGACGTTCAGGCGGCCATTGCAGCCAGTGATTTCAGAATGAAACCCTCACGACCTGTGGATGGCATCGTGCCGCTGGTGCTGCAGAATCATCTCAATGCAACACAGACAGACACTTTTACTTACATCACCGGAACATGGGATGACAACACCGTAATCAAGCCAGAAGATTATGCTGTAGAGCCGGAAAAGCGCATCTTACCAGCCACCACGCATCAGTATCCGTGGCTGACTGACGATGATTTTTTCCAACCTGCGTTGATTAAACTCGATTATACCCTCGACCGTGATTGCTTCTTTGACGGCAATCTCACCAATGCAACACGCGATGCGGATGACCACAACTTCATCTTACCCTTGAAACCACTTTACTTCAAGTATTTCAACGTAAGCGACTTGTGGGGCACCATCAATGGCCGACCACGCTTCGAAATGACGCATGGCATGAGGGGAAATGTCGAAACATTAACCGCCACGCTGCGCATTCCCGTACAGAAGGAGCGTCATTACATCACGCTGCAGCGCACCTATGTGTCGAGTCGCAACGTTGATTTGGCTTATGACAGGACAAACGACCACGGCTATTTCGTCACCGTACCGTTCGCATTGAGCATTTTCCCGTTCATGCGAACGCCAGGATTGAAACAATATAACGTGCAGTTGGTTGACCGTGCGCTGGGCATGTTGGAGAACTTTCGCATCGATTTGTCATTCTATCACGATGGCTATCGCAATGGGATGAACCCTGATGACGTCGTCATCCGCGATCGATCCCTCAAGGCTGAGAAGCGAGTAGGGTCCAAATATTATCGCTTGCAGGATGATTTCGATTACCTCAACGTCACCCTTACCGACGATCATGGCAACCTGGCGGCCGAAGGAGTGCTGTGTCCACGATGGCCGGCGCACGTCCAAGGCAACGAAGCCTTTACGTTCTCAGTCGACTTTGGTACGACCAACACACATGTAGAGTCGATGAAAAACGGCGATATGCCCGAGCCTTTGGGTGTCAGTGCTTCTGCGCGTGAACGGCTGTTGGCCACTTCGTATAACGGAGAGAGCATCTTGTATGACGTGATTATGAAGCAGGAGTTCCTGCCAAAGGTCATCGGTGAGAACTATGGATTCCCACAACGCACCGTCTTGTCCGAGTGTGAACGCCTTGATGCCATCAATGTCGACCGAATCGTGGCGTTGGGCGATGCCAACATTCCCTTTATCTATGAGAAGGAATCTATTGGCTATGGCAACCGAATTGTGCCCAACCTGAAATGGTCTACAGAGGTGGCTAACAGCAAGCGGGTGCGCGCTTACCTGATGGAGTTGGCCTTATTGATGCGCACCAAGGTGTTCTTGGAAAACGGTGATATGGGCAAGACGCGCCTGGTTTGGTTCTATCCGCTGTCCATGAAGGTGGGCAACGTGCGCAAATTGGGCGAGATGTGGGCCAAAACCTTCAGTGAAGTTTTTGGCATCTCTGTGACAGAAGACAATCTGATACAGATGCCCGAGAGCGTGGCTCCATACTATTTCTACAAAAGTTCAAGTCAGTTCAAGGGTGCAGCCAGCACCGTTGCCAGCATTGACATCGGTGGTGGATCCAGCGATGTGGTGGTTTATGCGAGCAATGCACAGCAACCCAACATCCTCACGTCGTTCAGGTTTGCTGCCAACGTACTCTTTGGTGACGGCTTCTCGGATGTTCCGCACGGTGATACCAACCCCATGCTCGTGAAATATGTTGATTATTTCAAACGCTTGTTTGATGCCGATGACGACAAGTATGGTGAGTTGAACGGCATTTTGGATGACATCACAGCCAAGCGGAAGTCTGAAGATATCAACGCATTCTTGTTCTCGGTGATTAATAATAAGGTGGTTGGCGACAACGATGTCTTCTCCTACAACATGCGACTCAACGAAGACGGACAGCGCAAAATCATCTTCATTTACTTCTTCGTAACGCTCATCTACTATGTGGCCAAGATGATGAAGCACCGCAATCTCGACATGCCTCGTAGCATCATGTTCTCTGGTACGGGTTCGAAGGTGTTGGACATCGTTGGTACGCAGCGCGACCTAGATCTCATAGCACAGACGGTCATCGAGCGAGTATACGGCCAACGGTACGATGAGGATGGCTTCAGCATCGTCATGGAGAAGAAAGAACCGAAACAAATTACCTGCCGAGGTGCCTTGATGCAAGTGGCCGACAGTACCGGTTGTGAACATGTTCACCAATTGAACCGACTGCTGGACAGCTTTGACAGCTCCGTCAAGTACAACTACACCATGCTCAGTCAGGAAACGCTGCGCTACGAAGACATGGACAAAGAGGAGGTTTGCGCTGCCATCGTTGAGCAGGTGCGCCAATTCAATGACTTCTTCTGCCAGCTCTGCGAGGACATTCATGTGGTAGACAGGTTGTTGGTTGACAATCACAGTCTGCAACTGTTTAAGCAATTGGTTAACAAAGACTTGATGCATCATTTGGTGAATGGCTGGAACTTCGTTAACAAGAATCAAGATGACAAGAACGGCAGTGACCCCATTGAGGACACCTTGTTCTTCTATCCAATTATTGGCAGCATTCGAGATAACTTGATTGAGAACCTATAAAAACGTGGGAAGGTAAAGACTTATGTTTCAAGGACAGATAGAACGGCAGGTACAACAGCAGCTCGAACCATACGAGGAGCGCATCGCAAAGTTGGAAAAGCACCTTGTAGCGTTGCGGGATCAGGTAAAACAGCTGACCGCTGCACTGCAACAAATGCAGGAACAGCAGGAGCAAAAGTCCACGACCGAACGTGACACCGCTGATTCGTTGGAATCGCAGACGGGTGTGGAGCTTCAGCGTGCACAGCCCCGCCAGATGGTTACATCCTCACCACCAGCCAGTCGTGTCTGTTATTTGCCGGCGCCAAGCAGCGACGGCTGTTTCAACAGCGCATCGCCTACCGAGCAGATTGGCAAAAGTATCTACCAGCTCACAACCACAGACGGTGTGAATGGCACGTTCATCATGTTGAACAGTCCAGATGCCATTGCCACGGCCATGATTAGCGTATCGCAGTTTGTCAAGCCGGTGTGCAAGGTCGTTGGCAACGCCAGTGTCTATCCTCGTTCCATCGAAACGGTTGACGAAGGGTCGGCCGTGTTCGAGAATGGAATGTGGCGTGTGGTGAACAAGGCGGTGGTGAAATTTGATTAGTGATTGACTCGTTTTTTCAAACTCTTATCTATTGGCGTCCAAACTCATTGCTATTGGATGCCAAACTCATTGCTATTGGTTGCCAAACTCATAGCTATTGAAATCCTATTAGATAGCTATTGGTTACTCATTGATGCACAATTAGTTAGAAAACTCTTTTTAAAAGTAAACCTATTGATATGCAAGTAAAATGTCCCAAGTGTAGATTTCGTTACGACATCACAGCTCCGAATGGTATGTCAGAGATAGCCTGTGTGTGTCCCAGATGTGGACAGCCCTTCACGTATCTCATGGAAGATGCGGCTGACCAGCAGACTGAACCTTCAACATCTAATCAGGATGCAGTTGTTGAGGAATCGACAAGCGATATTCCCGCTGCGCAGACGGACACGCCAACCGACACTTCTGCGGTAGGGGCAACGCGCACTACAGCAAAAAGACCTGCCGGTAGTTCTGAAAATCTGAGTTGGCAGCGAATGAATACACCTCGTGACAATGCTGTAAGAAAGAATCATTCGCCCATGACAGGCAACGGCAACGAGCAGAATCAAAAGCGAGGTGGTTTCTTCCGTTCATGTTTCTTCCTGTTCTTTGTCATTCTTTTGGTACTGGTGTTGACTGTCAGAAGTTGTTGGAAATCAGCGCGCACCGATCGGTTGGACAGCTCTTCTTTGGCCGATGACAATACGGAATATCGCCTTGATCAGGAGCATGACGTGTCATCTTCACATGCAGAGGTTGACCCATTTGAAGAGGTTCATCCTGGAAAGGCACCCAGCTGGATTCAAGGTACATGGACATACGGAACAGATTATGGGGTCATCAAGTTGACTATCAACGATAAAAAAATCACGGAGAGCATTGGCGACGAAACCGTCAGTGGAACGTTTTATTATGAAAACAGACAGTTGGTTTGTGACTTTGGCGATCCCAACAACATCACAGTTTACCGACTTGACACCGAACGTCAACAGATTGATGCTGGCAACGGCATGCTCATGGAGAAACAACCGTAGGTTGTCGCCGTTGCATCGAAGTACAACTTTATCACATCTGTTTCATCTCAGCAGGGGAGAGTGCTGATTTCTTAGATTTGATTTGTTGTCTGACATAGCTGGAATATGTAGCTTCTGGAATGATTGAGTGGGCTACATGAGCTCGCACCTGCTGATTATCTATGCGGGCTTTGCGATGTGTGTGCGTGACTTCTTCATAAAACAACCACTCATAGTTTTGCCTTTTTTTAGTTGTCGACGTTAGTTGGATTCATCCATCCTAACTGTCGATATGTGCAAAACCACGAGTGGTTGTTGGTTTATGTGAGATTTGTGCAGTTTGAATCAGGTGTTTGTTTCAATTTTGTGAACAAGCCATGCCTGATTCACTTCACACTATCTAATCTATTTTCTTTACCTTTTAGAGTGATACGCACACCTCAACTCTGCGCGCATACGTGTTCATTTCAGAATGTTTGTCAATGCCGTACGAGAGTGCAGAGACTTGATTGGCGTGAACACCCTTCTTCAATAAGTAGGTTCTTACGCTGTTCATCCTGCGCATGGCAAGGTCACGATTGAACGCTTTCGGACCATCTTGACTGGAAAATCCTGTCAGTTCTGCTTTCAGCTTGCGGTTATTTTTCAGTGCGTTTGCCAATTCATCGAGCGTGTGCTTTGCCTCTTTTGACAATGCATCCGACGATATTTCAAAGAATACCTGTCTGATATTGGTGTCAAAAGTAGCAACTTTCACTGTCTGTGCCGGCTGAACCAGTTCATGATTGTGAGCACTCTCTGTGACAGTTTCCTCAAGAGGAGCAGCCATGATCAACGTGTCTTTTTGCACACGGAGGTTATTAAGTTGCCGTGCCATGGAGTCTACCTGTTGCCTAACGGCTGGATCCTGAACGGTTGTACTCAAGGTTTCAATTTGCTTTTGCAATTGATTGATCTGTTCTTGCAATTTCGAAGTTTGTGTTGAGTTCTCCGATTCTGCGTCCTCCGGCCTCAGATTTTGTACCGGTGGATATGGCGGATAGATGGGTTGTCCGCCATTCTGTGGAACATACACAGGAATATACTCCACTCTTCTGGACGAGGAGTTGTATACAGGTACCGTCTGTCCTTGCCGGGATGGGCGGTAGTTGTAGCCTCTCCGCTGTGGTCTAACATTTCTGGTTGGTCTGTATTGTTTTCTCATTTCTCTGGCAGCCACACCTCTCAGCACATCCATCAGTTCGTTTCTGTCGACCACGATGGTGTCATCCTCTGCAGGTGCTGCACCCAAAATGGGCGCTGCACCTACGTAGGAGATAGGTAGTGCTAAAAAGGCAAGTGTTGCCAGACCGTACTTTTTCTGCATATTTTTTAGATTAGAATGTGAACGAATAGCCTAAGGCAACCTGATTCTGCTTGGTAAGGCTGCGTGCGGAGTAGTCTAAGAATACTCTTCCGCTAAGCATTTCTACGCTGACACCAGCGATGATGTTAGAGCCAAAGTGGGTGTCTTTGCCATGGAATACGCCAAGGCCAAGGCCTGCGTAAGGTACAAACTTGCCCAATGCGTTGGTCTTGAAGTTGTAGATAACGTTTCCAGAGATACCCATTCCGCTGTTGTTAGCCATTGCTGCGTACAGCTCTGGCACGAAGTCGAGATTGGTAGAACCAATCTGCATGTATCCGCGAACACCGAAGTTCCATGCAGTCATGTCGCCGAATCCCAGACCTGTGATAACGCCCAGACGGTTCAACTTTAGTCGCTTGCCTGTGGTAGGATGGTAACCAGCTGTCTCATCATCTACGGTTCCTGGTACATATTGGTTGCCCATGGCACTGTTACCGTCGTAAACAACCGTTGTTTCGCCCGCATTACGTTGGCTGATTACCTTATTCAATTTCTGGTTCATGATGCGGAGCTCTCTTCTCAGCTGTTCTGTTTCAGCGTTGTTCTGAACTGGTTGTATTCTCTGCATCGGCACAACGGTACGAGTTGGCTGTTGTGGCATTTCGTAGTTGTAGTTGTTGTAATCATAATCGTAGTCATAGTCATCGACGTAGCTGCGTGCACCTTGACGAGCTTCTCTCGTGATGCGGCTCACCAAGTCGTTCAGCTGTCTGCGAGTCATCTTCACGTTACTGCTGCTGTTTTCACCCAGTTCGTTCACCAACTTGCGCTTCATGGCCATCTCATCATTCTCTATCGTCTCGAGTTCTTGTTGATGACGATCCTTCAATCGTGCGATCTCAGCTACGCGAATGGTATCGTTTGCTTTGAGAGCCTTGTCCAGATCTTTATCCAACTTGCCGATGCGTGCTTCGTATTCAGCCTTGAGCTTGTTAACACGCTCATCGTATTTTGCGATTTGATCATCGTATTCAGCAATCTTCTCGTCATAGCCTGCAATCTGATCATCGTAATCAGAAATCTGTTCATCATATTTTGATCTCAGCTCGTTCAGTCTTTCATTAGAGGCTTCACGTTCGTCATCCAATCGGCGGTTGAGATATCTCTTGTATTTCTTTTCACCGTTTGCAGCCAAACCCAGATTGAATCTTAGACCGGCATTGTACATCATACTGGTGTTGATGTGGTCAGGGTTCTGGATATCTTCTTCTTCTATACCCTTTTGTGTGGTGAATACTGCATTTGCCGAACCGAAGAGTGCGACATATCTTGACAATGGAATCTCGACACCGGCACCTCCGAATACGAATGCAGTGCTCTCAGCATCAGTGTTTCCATGCTTGTCAGCATATTTATCGCCCACGTCCATGTAACCTCCACCGAGTTGCAGGTAAGGATTGATACCTCTTGGGAAGTTCAGGCGAGTGATGATGTTACCACCATACAGTGCCAGGTTCTTGTTGAACGATAGCGACAGCTTGTCGGCGTCTTTGGTGGCCTGATAATAGAATCCGCGTATGCCTACGAGTGACGAGAAGTCAAATCCTGCGCTTCCACCGGCGAGATAGGTGTCGGTCAAGGCCATCTTCTTGTCAAAATCCAGATATGTCACGGCAGGCTCAACTACGAACTTCAGTCCCTTGAAACCACTGGAGAACAGTTTGCGGTATTCGCGGCTGATGGCATCGTCACTGTTTTCAGCCCTGCCACCCAGATAGAAGTCGAGTGTTGCGGCTGCTCCCCAATTGTACAAATGGTTGCCGCCATCCTCCTTGTTGTATTCTGGTCGCATCAGGTAGCTGCCCTTGCTGGCGTTGAACATGGTGTTCTTAGCTTCGAGTGAGAGCACGGCTCGGCTGCTCAAGTTAATCTTGGCGCCCACACCGAGTGATACAAAGAGTTGTTCGTCTTTCAATGGAACCTCCGTTATCTGGGCATCTCCGGTGAAGCTGTTGTACTTCATTTGCTGTACACCGGCACCAGCTGTGAGGAAAGGAGCGAAGTAGCTGTTCTTTCCCAAGTTGAGTTTCATCTCACCACCATATTTGGTAAGATCCATTTTGGTGTCTCTTATGTGTCCGGCCCATCCATCATCGGTAAGCCAGTTCTGGCCACGTACTTTCGCATTTGCATTGTCACCGCGCAAGTAGAATGCGTGTAGCTCGAAGAGTGGGCCAAAGCCGAACCCTAACTTTCCACCATACAGCGGCATGTTGTCGATGGAAAGATCTTTGTCCCACCAAATGTACTCTGCGGCAGGAGATACGATGAATGATACGTCATGTACCTGTGCCGTGGACTTTAGACTTCCCAGCAGCATTAAGCCTACGATGGAAAGTGTTCTCGTCATGTTTTTTTTCATTGCTGAATCGTTTTTTATGTTAATAAAAAGAATTTACGTAAGTAGGTGTTTCGTTCTATAGTCATATTCGTCCTTTTATAGTCTAAACCCGTTGGCGGAATTAATTTAGTGCATACTTAATTCTACCAATGGGCCTGTTGTTAATGAAGTTTACGTATTGCAGAATGGTAAGTGCACTAATTTTGCCAATGATTCTGGCAAACAAACCATTCGTTATTTTCGCATA
>JAQYPT010000098.1 GCA_028726625.1 Prevotellaceae bacterium
GACCATTACAACGATACAAATCAAGCTACCTCTGAACAAGGAGGTTTATACGCAGACTATGCTGATGGCAAGACATCAGAGAATAGCTAAACTCTTTGACGAAGATTTTTGGGTGACACGATGACGAAGTCAGGAAAAAGACAAACGGATTGCAGGCATGACGTGATTCATTACCACCCTACTATTTGGAATCTCACAAAGTCACACCTCTACATGACAGGTACCCCCTGCCCTCTTTTCAATGTAAAGCTCCCACAACAGCAAATCCTTGATGTGCATGGTAAATCATCCGAAAAATAATTTTAACTCTACATTGACTAACAAACACAAAAGCAGAATAATGGAAAAGGTGGAATTTCTAATAACGAAAACATACCCAAAGAGAAGAAGCTACGAACCTTAAAGTACACTTGCTCAGCTACTTCTGTTTGGGTATGTTTGTGCCATCTACCATAGATTTGTTGTCTATTGGTTTTTAATGGCAAGAGAAAGAAAATCAATGTGTTCATTGATGGTTAATGCCCAAGGGACGTAACTTTTACCCAATCAACCCATAGCTCTCCCGGCAAATCGGAATCTACTATTGGACCTGCCCATGTGTTGTTGCCATTGAGAGTTCCTCCCAACGAAAAGTTCAAGATAATGTCAAAAGGTAGCTTGTTGAAAGGAAACTGTAGTTTTGTGTCTTCATCAGGCAAATTTTGATTTTCGTATCTAAAAGTTTCTTTTCCATCAATATAAAATATGATGGCTTTATCTGTTCTATCTGCCGCATAGACATGATATGCTGTTGCATCAAAGTGCGTATCGGGATTAGGATTTGTCACACCTGCCGATCCATCTTCTCCATTGATAAAGAAAGTGTGTACTGTTTGATATACTTGCTTTGGCGTTCCTTGTACCCACTCCATTACATCTATTTCACCACTTCTGGGCCATTCCATTCCTCCCACAGGCATTTGCCAAATGGCAGGAAATCCACCTTTCACTAATTTGTTCAACCGTGCACATACTTCCAGTCGTGTATTATTGGGAAAACCCTTCTTGGTACGCACACCGCCATTGCGATATACGCCATCACGCTTATCTGCCTTGAGCTTCAGTGCACCATTCTCTATTCTTACGTTCTCCCAACCTTTCGTATGTTTGAAATGCTGCTGCCACGCATTATTGGCTGGCGTGCAAAGCATCCATACCGTTGTGTCTGGAAGTACTGCATCTGTTTCAAAAGAATCATAAAATAGAACTTTGCCAGACTGGCAGCAATGCTTTTTGAACGAAGGTTGTGCGTATGCTGTGATAGCACTAAAAAACAATGTGATAAAAAAGATGTTACGTTTCATATTCATAAAAATAATGATGGTTTAACTTTGGTAAATAGAACATGAGAGGCCAGCTTATACAGCCAGCCTTTCTACTTGTTTTAGAATTGTTACATGCAAATGAAAACATCTATAGGCTGGTACGAATTTGCCTATCATGTTCTGCATTCGAAAGGAAGTTCACGCCTTTAGGCTTATTTCCATTCGGCATGCTGCTCCAATTTCTTATTTGTATCAATCTCACTCTGCGGTATTGGCCATACTGTATCTTGTGGTCCACGATAGTCATGAGCATAGCAAGTGCCATCGTACCACTCCTTGTCTCTCAACATACGTTTAACGCTGTTCTCCCAGTCGTTCCATCTATAGAGGTCTGCCAAACGTAAATCTTCAAAAGCTAATTCGACACGACGCTCATGGCGCACGATACTTCTCAAAGCCTCTTGGGTCAATCCGCTGCCTTCTACCTTTTCTACTGCGGGCATACCTACTCGGCTTCTCACCTCATTTATATAAGGTGTAATTTCAGCCTGACCATATCCACCCTTCTCAATCATAGCTTCTGCCAGAGAGAGCAGTACCTCGGCATAGCGAATAACATAATAGTCGAAACTGCCATCATATTCGTTTGTGGTCTTATTGGGTATGAACCACTTGCGAATGTATACCGTTGACTTGTTGAAATTGTTTTTCGTCTTGTCGCTACCCACAATCATACCAGTTTGCCATTCTGTGCCTGGCACAGCCAATGTAGCTTTCATGCGTGGGTCGCGGTTCTCAAAACGTGGATAGTCGATATTCGCTCTGCTATGTCCTCCCTTCTTAAGGTTTCCTTTGAACAGCGGAGACTTGTCAATAGGCAGTCCGTCTGTGCAGTAATACTCATCACACAGGTTCATAGAAGCCTGAACGGCTGTCATGGGAGTTCCCCAACAGATACTGAAAGTCTGTCCTTCGCCAAGTCCCGGTCCTTTGTAGTGTACGCCCAAGATAACTTCATTGCAGTTCTCGTTGGCTTCGGTAAACAGGTCGGCAAAGTTTTTCTGATAGTCTGTTCCGTCTCCAGCTTTGAACAAAGAATAGGCACCAATGACTTTCTTGTAGGCATCTATGGCTATATCATAATGCTTTGTAAACAATGCCATACGTCCCATAATGGCATAGGCAGCCTCTTGACACATACGCCCTTTTGCCTCTTTGCCCCTCTTTGGCAAGAAAGGAATGTTGGCAGCAAGGTCATCCAGCACTTTCTTGGCAATCACCTCTTTCTTCTCTACTGGAGCCTCAGCCTCTCTCAAGGTGAGTGGTTTTTCCAAATAAGGCACATCTCGATACAACGACACGAGATTACAATATCCCAAAGCCCTCAATGCAATAGCCTCAGCTTTATATCTACCAGCCGTCTCCTTGCCCATCGTAGATTCGTCGATGTTGGAAATCAGCAAATTGCATCGCTTAATCAGTTCGTAGTTTGCATTCCAATAACTTCTGAAACATCCATCATTGGTTCCAGACGTACCCATGGCTACGGTGGAGCCTAACATCCATGTTCCCCAAGAATGTTCTCCATTGTCTGAGGTTGTTTCCCGCATCAGGAATCCATAACCTCCACCATCCAGATAATCGTCATACAAGTTGTCGCTCTGTAGCGCATCGTAACAGGCTGTGAGTCCCATCAAGGCATCTTGCTCTGTTTTCCAGAAGCTTGTATTTTCTACTTGATTCGGATTCTTCAAATTGAAGAAGTCATCAGAGCAGCTTGTTGCGGTAAGTATCAAACCGCATACTGGCAATATGTGAAACAGTTTTTTCTTTAAATATATTTTCTTCATGATTTCTCCCTTTTATCAGAAATTAATGTTTAATCCAAACGAGTATGTTTGTGAGTTGGGATGAATTTGGTTGCGCACGTCGCCTGATGTCTTCTCAGGATCCCAGTTCTTCAACGGAGTGAAAGTGAGCAAATTTGTAGCAGCAAAATAGATGCGCATCTTTGAGATGCCAAGTCCACGCAATTCATTTTTGAATGTATATCCTAACTCAAGATTCTTTAAACGCAAGTAGTCAGACTTTTCCATCCAGAATGATGACATTGTGTCATTGATAGAATTGCCTAAAGCTGGCATGCTACCGTTCACGTTCTCTGCCGAATAGCGGTCAAGGAAGCGTGTGGTAAGGTTACCGCGGATATCTGACGTTGTTTCCCATGAGTAGCGATAGATACCACCCACACCTTGCCATAAGGTAGAAAAGTCAAGCCCCTTCCAACCGAAACCAAAGTTGAATCCATAGGTGTATTTGGGGAAAGGATTACCAATGATGTCACGATCCTTGTCATTCACATTGCCATCATCGTTGATGTCGGCATACATGATATCACCCAATTTGGGTGCTGCTCCATTTTGTTTGATAACCTGTCCTTTCGAATTGGTTCTTTGCAAGTCGGCTTCGGTGCGATATATGCCGATAGCTCTCCATGCGTAAAAAGCACCAATAGGATTACCAATACGGTTGATGGCAGGTCCACTGATACGCTCTTCCAGCCCACCCATATAAAGAATCTCATTCTTTACATGGCTAACATTGAAGCCGGCAAACCAGTTCCAGTCGCCTTTGCTATCTTGGTAGTTTGCACTCCATTCCCATCCACGGTTTCTCACCTCACCTACATTCTGATAAGGAGCATGGAGCGAGCCGAGGAAGATACCGGGCATCGCCAACTGCATCAAGATGTCAGAGGTCTTTCGATCGAACCAATCGAAGCTGGTAGAAATCTTATTATTGAAGAATCCCAAGTCAACACCAAGGTTGATGTTTCTCGTAGTCTCCCACTTGATATCCTCATTAGGAATTGATGTCTGAACCATACCAGCCTGAGCATTTGCCTTTTGATCAAAGTAGTAATTACCTTTTGCTCCTAAGGTTGCCACATAGGCGTAGCTACCAATCTCTTGGTTACCCAGTTTACCCCATGATGCACGTAACTTACCAAACAGCCAGTCGTATTGTGACATGAATTTCTCACTGCTAAATACCCAACCCAATGATACAGAGGGGAAGGTGGCATAACGCTGTGTGGAAGGCATTCGTGAAGAACCGTCACGACGAACATTTACCTCTGCCATGTAACGGTCGGCATAATTATATTGAATACGTCCAAAGAACGATTGCAGCCTAAAAGCACCAGAATTTCCATTTGCACCAGGTGTGCTGGTTCCACCACCCAACTCATAAATGTTGTCGGTTGGGAAACCTTGTTTAGAAGCCGTGGTATTATAAGTGGTATAACCAATGAGCGAATGACCCAACAAGGCACTAATGCTGTGATCTCCAAACCGCTTATTGTATGTCAAGAGATTTTCGTTAGTCCATGTATAGTCACGATAATAATAATCGGCAAGCGAATTGGTAGGGACACCTCGCTTGGCTATCGTACCTTCGGGTGTATATTTGTGCATATTGCCGGGCGAATATCTTTTGGTAGCATTCAAATAGAATGCGTATGCAAAACTCGTACGGAACTGTAATCCATCGATGATGTCCATTGCAGCAAACGCTTTGCCATTGAAACGCCATGAGTCGTTTAAGCGATAGCCTGAGCGCATTGACTCCAAAGGATTCTTTACCAATTCGGCATCTGTGATAGAGCCATCGATATAGCCATAATGTCCATTGGAATACATCAATGGTACCGTAGGACGCGTAAACCAACCAACTCGGCGAAGCACACCACCATCTCCAGTAGTATCCATTCCTGGAGTTGTAAGTGCATTCTTGTTGCCCGACACGTTCAGTCCGAAGGTAAAGCGTTTGTATTTCGTGTCCAAGTTAGAACGGAACGAGATACGTTTTACACCTGTTTCTATCATGATACCTTTTTGGTCAACAAATGATACAGAAGCCATGAACTTGGTATCTTTGTTTCCGCCTGTTACTGACAGGTGGTGCTGGTGCATTGGTGCATTGCGCATTACAGCATCCAACCAGTTGGTGTTGGCATAATGGTCGGGGTCGCTACCGTCCTGTAGCTTTTGCAATGCCTCTGCTGAATAGGTTCCCGGTGCCACTTCGTTCTTCATCTTCGCCCATTCGTATCCGCTCACAAATTCGGGAAGAATACCCGGTGTCTGCAATGTGTAACTACCATTATAATTGACCTGTACACGTCCCTCAGCTCCTCTTTTGGTAGTAATTAAGATTACGCCATTGGCAGCACGCACTCCATAGATAGCTGCCGAAGCGGCATCCTTGAGTACAGAGACACTTTCAATATCACCTGCAGGAATATCGCTAATCTGCCCCAACGAACCCTCTACACCATCGATGAGTACCATCGGGTTGCTATTTCCAAACGTTCCGATACCACGGATTCTGAATTCTGGATTGTCGGCACCAGCCTGTGCACCATTGCTTGTAATGTTCAAACCCGTCACACGACCTTGCAACAAGGTTGCTGTGTTGGCTACGGGAACACCCTCTAAATCTTTGGCTGTCACGGCAGACACGGCACCAGTAAGGTTTACCTTCTTCTGTGTTCCGTAACCAATGACTACAACGTCTTGCAGCATCTCGGAATCTTCGTGCAAAGTTACGTTCAGCTCGTTGCCATCCCACACCACTTCTTGGGATTTATAGCCTACATAGGAAATAATTAAAGTACTACCCTTTGCTACGTTGGCAAGGGTAAAATGGCCATCCAAATTGGTAACAGCACCCACTCCTGTACCTTTTACTTTGATAGAGGCTCCAATAATGGGTTCTCCATTTGCATCGTTTACCACACCCTGACAGGCAGACTGCTGTTGGGAAGTAGCCAAGGCAGAGCTGTGAGAGGTGTTTGCGTACATACCCACAAATGGCATCATTGCAAAAGCGATGACAAGTGGAATCTTGTTTTTAAATAACATGTACATAAATAAAATAGTTAATTAAATTAGGTATGATTGTATAGATTTTTAATATCGCTTGCAAAATTAAACATTTATATTATTTATCAAGAGAGAAGTATTGTTAAAAAACATTAAAATAAAAATAACTGACTTTCACATTAATAAATAAGTTATATCTACATTGCGATTGATACTACTATCGTCTTGAGTATGTATTCGTAGTTTGGTATTATTGGTGCCAGCGAAATAGTTTGGGCATTATCTGGAATATTTATAAACTTCAGACTGGGAAACATGTTGGGCATAAAAGAGCCGGAAAATAGGAGTTAACCGTCAAGAAGAACCATGAAAAAGTAAATATCACCACACATTTTCTATGCGGGATGATATTTTTAGCGAACGGCCATCAAATCCATTCAAAGAAGTCTTGTCTAACAAGACGATCAAAAGTTTCGATTTCAGAATTTCAGAACTTTCTTTCCGTTCGAGATGTATATCCCCTTGGGCAGGGCATCGAGTTTGGTTCCCACGAACTGCCCATTGAGATTATAAATTTTGGAAGGCTGGCGAGTATTGGGTTTGGCCTCAAGCTGTTGGATACCAGTTTCCTGCTTGTTCGTAGGTCCTATCACCTTTACGTCATCCAAGAAAAAGCGGTTATAAGGTATAAATTGGATGGTCGTCGCTCCTGTTCCTGTGAAAGGAAACTTGATGGTAGTCCATTTCCCTCTTTCCAATGTAAAGACGCCCAACGGCGAGTCGTTGATGTACACATCCAACGTGTTATCATCTTTTCCAAAAGGTGCAGCTACGAAGATGAGTGTGTCTTTACCATGCGCATCAAATTCGGGTGATAACACAGTGCCATTTTTTGACGATGTACCAAACTTCGCACATCGGTCGCCACCGTATGCGGCACCAGATGGCACGTTCCAGCCTTCCATATCCGTCATGAAATCATTCATGCTTCGAGCCACTTGCCCGCTAAACTTACCGTCATTTCCACCCGTTCCCTTACATTGGTCAAATGTTTCAAGGAATAAAATGCCATCAGACGGCGTCTGATTCGGTTTTGTAGAGGCAGGAACTACCTTGAAACGAAAAGAAATGGTTCCGTCCTCATTTCTTGTAATCTCATTCACATCCTTATTCATGAAATAGGTTCCCCACCTGTTCGCATTGAACAAGCAGGCCGTAGGCTTAGAGTTCGCTGTCAGACTGTCATTAGCCTGATATGGATAGGCATCGCCTGCAATCTCTGAGGCACTATAATTTCCCCACATGTCGAAGTAAGCATCTGAATTGTCGGCGTGAAAAATGGTACATCGTTGATGATTTTTCTGACTGTTAACAGTATTGTCGGACCATGTCTTGGCATCAAAATCAACATGCAGAATCAGCAATCCTTCTCCGCCAAGTCCTGCATCCCAACCTGTTTTTTGCCTATTTTCCAACAGGTAATATTCGTTTCTATTGTTATCGTTGTAAATGACATACGCCTCACCCTGTTCACTGAGCGGCTTCATCTTCGTAACAGTGAGGTCGCTGGTCAGTTCTATTGGATTCAACCAACCTAAATAAGTACGTTCATAACTGGTATAACCAGCCGGAACGAAACCACCGACGTTATAACTTCCTTGATCCATCACATCCCATGAAAACATGCCATAAGCCCCGCTATTAAACGTGTCGTACATGTCAGGCAGCCCCAACACATGCGAAAACTCATGACAGATGGTTCCGATACCTTCGATTTGTGTTCGTGAAGACAATTCAGGTCCACAGGCATAAGTATCGATTGTTACTTGATCCAAGTTAAAATCAAAGTTGGATTCAGACAGCTCCGCCTGGTGAGGCCACACGCGCTTGGAATCTTGTCCTTCTGTTGAATTTTCTCCTTGGCCAGCATACAACACATAAAGCGCATCCACTTTCCCATCATGGTCCCAATCGTAATCTTTGAAATCCACCTCTGCATTTGCGCCCATACAAGCTTCTTGTATCATTTCTTGCGGTCGGATATCGTAACCTTCACGATCGTTGGCGCCATAGTAAGCATAACCTTTCTTCATGCGTATGGGCCCTACAACATCAAAGGTTAAGTCAAATTTCCCTCTACTCTGGTCGAGAAAATAATCTCTTACACTTCCTCTAAACCCCAACTCATGTACAAAGCCCAGCTTATTGGTTATCTGTTGATAAAGCTCTTTTGTATGTTTCTCGTTGAATTTGGCGTCCTCAAAATCGACCAAAATCATCAAACCTTTTTTCTTTCCTTCATAGCCAGCGTGCTTTTCGCCCAAGTAACCACGGGTCTTTTCGTATCTACGAGCGGCGGCTCTGCGTCTTTTTGCAACGGCTTTTCTTGCTAAGGTTGTGAAATCGGCAGGTCGATAAGCTTGAAGTTGTTCGTCAAAAACGTATTTCTGACCATCTTCTGCCTCCATGTAATGCAAGTGTTCATCGCCTTTGAACATCGCTCTTACCTCTACTCCACTCGCAAGATGAATGACTTTCCACCCGCTCTTTTTGACTGGTATGGCGACAACCCACTGCGTCATCAATATAAATAATAAAACGGAGAATAATCTTTTCATGTCATATTTTCTATTTGATGACAAAAATAATGAAAAGTTTTTTAAAATCATTGCAGGCATCCCATATTTGACATCTTGCCCACGAACAAATATCCTGATAGACAACAAGACCGATAAGGATAATTTAAAAAAGTTGAAAGACAGCAAATTCGAGATGCTTGCGCTTTAAGTTATCGCCATAAAAAAAAGAGAGATATCTTTTTGTTGATATGCTCTCTTTTCATCATGTACAATGACCATGAAGGAAACTGTGCAAAAGAAACGTTCTTATTTCTTTGCGTCAGCTTTTTTCTTTGTGTCGATTGGCTTATAAGCCTTGTTCAAACCAGCAACCACATCCTTGGTGATGTCATAGCTCTTGTCGGCATACAGCAGATTATCTCCTGCCTTGGAAAGAATAAGACTGTATTTCTTATCCTTGTTATAGCTGGCCAAGAAGTGCTGAATGGAGTCGCGGAGAGCCTTGTTGTACTTATCGGTTTCTGTTTGAAACTCATTGCTCAGACGCTGATTGAGCGCCTGTAGATCGGCACTCTGCTTCTGCAATCCAGCCTGAATGGATTCTGCCTGGTCACGAGTATATGCGTTTTGTTGAAGCTTCTGCTGGAAGTTTGCAGCTGCTTGCTCCAATTGTTTCTGCTTTCCAGCCAGCGTATTCTGGATGTTTTGGCCCTTCTTCTGCAAAATCAAACTATAGTCTTTGCAGAACTTGTACTGGGTCATGATGCTGTCTACCTCAACATAGGCAATTTTCATTTCAGTAGGAACAGCAGCTGTTGTACCTTCTGACTTCTTATCAACCTGAGGTTTTGAATTGTCACATGCCGTGAAAGCCAGTGTTGCCAGTGCTGCAACCGCTACCGAACGGATAATCTTTTTCTTCATTTTATATTTTGATATTTAATTGTTTACTTATTATTTTGTCTCATGACCTGGGCAAAATGCTGCCCATGACATCCACTTCAAAACGCCTTGTTCTGCTTTCTTGCCTCTTTGTCTTGATCTACCACACAATGAATGCCACGCTCTTTCATGGCATCGCTATCATGTATGTGCATAGAATCGAACTTTCCATTCTTCTGAATAATCAATTTCACAGCCATCAATGCAATACATATTGCAATTATTAACATGCTAAGAAGTAATGTTTTCAACATTTCTTATTATATTTGCAGTGTCACTTTGTCATTTCAATTTGGCAAAGGTAGTGCAAATAGAGCAATATACAAAATAAAATAAGAAAAAATAGTATGGAAAAGAAAGACTTACAACCAGCTAGCGTCTTCAAGCAGTTCGCCAAAATCAACGAGATACCACGCCCTTCCAAGCGTGAGGAAAAGATGATAGAATACCTCAAAGAGTTTGGCAAGAGCCATCAACTGGAAACGTCAGTAGATGAAACAGGCAACGTGATTATCCGCAAACCAGCCACCAAAGGCTACGAGGATCGTGCTACGGTGATACTCCAGAGCCACATGGACATGGTGTGTGACAAGCTTGTGGACGTTGAGTTCGATTTCGATAAGGATGCCATTCAGACCTATATTGATGGCGAATGGCTCACCGCCAAGGGCACAACGCTCGGTGCGGACGATGGTATCGGCGTAGCTATGGAGTTGGCTGTACTTGAAAGTGACGACATTGAACACGGCCCGATAGAATGTGTTTTCACCGTTGATGAAGAGACACAACTAACGGGAGCGTTGGGGATGAAAGCCGGATTCATGACGGGTGATTATCTCATCAACTTAGATTCTGAAGACGAAGGCAAAATATATGTAAGCTGTGCGGGTGGCCGTAGCACCATTGCCACCTTCGACTACAAGGCAGAAGAGGCTCCAAAGAACCACTTCTTCATGCAAATCTCGCTTAAAGGTTTGGTGGGAGGTCACTCTGGTGACGACATCAATAAGAAGCGTGCCAATGCCATCAAGGTTTTAACGAGATTCCTTTTCAACGAACAAGAGAAGTTTGATTTGCGCTTAGCAAGCTTTAATAGTGGCAAATTGCACAACGCCATCCCGCGTGATGGAAAGGTTGTGTTCGCCGTTCCCAATGATGCGAAAGAGCAAGTGCGTGCCGATTGGAATGTTTTCCATCATGACGTGATGCAAGAGTTTCATGTTACAGACACCGACATGGTGTTCAACATGGAAAGTACCGAGCCTCAACAGGTGCTTCCAAAGGACGTAAGCAGCAAACTGATACTGGCTCTGCAAGCCGTTGACAATGGCATCTTTGCCATGTGCCAAGATGAGTTGTTGGCCAATATGGTTGAAACATCAAGCAATGTGGCGGCGGTGAAGACCATGGATGGCAAGGTTGAAATCTTGTCGTCGCAACGCAGCAACGTGATGAGCAATTTGGACAACATGTGTAACACCGTGAAGGCCGCTTACCAATTGGCAGGCGCAAAGGTGGAACAAACCGATGGCTATCCAGCTTGGAACATGAACCCAGACAGCAAATTAGTAAAGCTGACGGTCGAGACTTACAAGAAATTGTTCAACAAAGAGCCAGAAGTATTGGGTATTCATGCAGGTCTTGAGTGCGGATTGTTCTCTGAACGTTATCCCCATATCGACATGGTTAGCTTCGGACCCACACTCCGTTTCGTTCATACCCCTGAGGAACGTTTGCACATCCCTACTGTACAAATGGTTTGGGATCACCTTCTTGAGATATTGAAGAACATCCCTGTGCGCAAATAGTGCGAGCAAATAGCGAAAATGGATTCATGGTTTCAACCGATACCGTGAATCCATTTTTCATGCTCTTTTCGCAAGTCTTTACCAAGAAGTTAAAGACATTAAACTGAGCTTGCACCCCTCTCTACCCTCATTCTTCGAAGAATTGCAGTATTGGCCTCATGAAGGGAGTGATGTCGCGCGGGTGAGGACGATTGTAATAGTCTATCCTTGTGGTTGACCAAGCCACATAAAGACGTTTCTTGGCCCGCGTCATGGCTACATAAAATTTACGCTTGTCTTCTGCCAACAGCCGTTCGTTGTTTTGATTGTAGAAGTTGGGATAGCGTCCGTCAACGGCATCAAAGATGATGACATTGTCAAATTCCAGTCCTTTTGCCTTGTGAACGGTTGTCACGAAGATACGCTCTTGCAGCGTTTGACTGTTGCACAAGTCGGCCTCTTTCAACGTGTTTATTTCCGTGACGTAGGCCCACAGCTGCTCCACCAACGATGGCGCCGCTGCTTGGTCAATGATATCATCCGTGAGAAACTGCGTGATATAATGCAATTTATCTTGCGGTTCCAACAGTTTCTCGCTACAAAGAAACGCATAGAAGCGTTGCATTTCCCGCACCAATACAGGTTCATCGCCAGGTTTTTCTCGCTGATACAGCCGCTGTTTGGCCGCATTGTATATGTCTGAATAGTATTTTCGCAACACCTCTGCCCGCTTCTTGAACCACGGATGGCGTATCCATTCCAACTGAGAAGGCACCATGAGCTTGGCTTTTCCATAGCAATGGCGCACCACATTGCACGTTGCGTCAACGTCGGCATCGGCCAAATGGGCGTTTTCTCCTTCCAAATGCAACACCGAGAGCAAGTGCTTGAGCTTGTACTCACGCAGATTTGGCTCCAACAACCGAACGAGTTTGAGCGAATCCAGATAGCGTGGACACTGCTCTTTCAACGATATGGTGGGCAAATAGCGTTGCAGATTGAAATCCAGAATGTGATAATCGTAGTCGGCATTATGTCCCAAAAGCATACTGTCGCCCACATAATCCATGAACATCTGCAACCCCTCGGCATGACTATGTAGCTCATGACGCTGCATTTCAGCAATCAATGGATTTTCAATCTCTCCCAGTTGTTGCGGGATATCACGGTCGGTTTCCATAAAAACGACAAACGACGAGCCTAGAACCACTTTCCCTTGCCGCATCCTGACAGCTGCAATCTGCACGATGTCGTCCTCAAAAACATTCAGTCCGGTGGTTTCTGTGTCGAACACTACAATATCCTGCTGCTCGTAACACTTTACAAATTCCTGCACATAACTGCTCTCTGGATACGCCAGAAGGTCGGTTGGCAGCATCGCCCTGTCCAACAATCCCCGCACAAAGCCACGCGCTGCCGCATTGCTCTCAAAGACATGCAGCCCCTTGAACAAGCGTGACCAACCGATGAAGTTGTGCTCGTTGGCCAAAACATTCAGATGTGCCAGCAGCAACTTCACGCCCTGCGAGGCGAATAAATCATCTCCGGACACCTTAAAATGCGATAATGACAAGTCGTTCAACGCCCTACTCATCATTTCGGCATCGGCATTGGCACTCACGATGACCGCCGTTGTTTCCCTCGAATCCGCAGCTTGCAACCGATTCACCACATCAGCGACGTCACGATATTCCGAGTCAATGGTCACACTATCCATCACTTGCAACTCATCTCCCTTGCGTTGGGGAAGATAGTTGGTCGTTGGCAGCACGTTCTTGTCTATCCCCAGCTGCTGTTCGGCATACACATTGAACACGTCAAGCAAGTATTGAGGGGAACGATGGTTGACAAACAGCCGGTGAACATGCCCCTCACAACGCTCCCTCAGGGCGTCCAGCGTGCTCATTTTGGCACCCATGAACGAAAAGATGGCCTGCTGCTCGTCACCCAGGTACATCACGGTGTGGAAGTCGTTACTTGTAAATCCGTCGACAAGTGCCAGCTGCAACGGGTTGAGGTCTTGCACCTCGTCAACCTGTATCCAGTCATACCGCTTCAGCTCATGCTTGTCGTCGGCCCGCAGCGCATCGTAAGTAAGCATCAACAAGTCCTCAAAATCCAGCAACTTGTTCTCTTTTTTGTATGCCATGTAATGCCGCGCCTGCTCCATCTTTTTCAGCAAGGCGCCAATATCACGCTGACTTCCCAGGTCGTATGCCTCGGTCTGGATGAGATCCTCGTACACATCCGAATGCCTGAACACATCGAGCATCGTGGCAGGCGTCATCTCCATTCGCTGCACTTGGCACAACGTGCGCAACGCCGTCACGTCCCTTGCCGTCACACATTCAGGATGTAGACGCAGTTTTTTGGGATGTTCATGCACCAGTTGATGGATGAATCCCGCAAAATGAAACACCTCTATATATTCACTCTTCGCTCGATAATTCGCCTGCACCGCATATTCATCCTCATCCCGATAGCGAGCCAGGATGCTGAAAGCATCTTCATCGTCAATAACTGAACTCTCGGCTGGCACCAAACTGTTGTCGAACAAGAATTTGGAACAAAACCGATGCACGTTTCCCACATACACCTCGTTAACGCCTTCATCAGCGATATGCGCCTCAATTCGTTCTTTCATGCCACGAGCAGCGCGGTTGGTAAATGTCAAACACAGCATCTTATCGAACGGCATTCCTTGTTCGTGCGCCCTACGAATGCGCTCGGTAAGAATTTGGGTCTTGCCACATCCCGGCGGAGCCAGCACCAAGTGGTACCCTCCCTCGGCCTGTATCACCGCCTGTTGAAACCGGTCGGGCGTAAAAGTTGTCTGAATCTTATTCGTGTTCATGGTCTGCATCGTTCTCGTTTAATCCTACAAATATATCATTTTTATTTGAGCTACCTAGCATTCTCCAAAAAAATACTATATTTGCAGTTGATTTGTAGACGATGAACGACCATCTACTCGCAACGCAAACCCAATTAAACATGATGAAAAATAAAAACAAAATACAGGCACACAGTGCCGTGATACTGGCCAACGTAATCTTTGGTTTAGGAGTACCCGTTACCAAACTCTTGCTCGACGAATGGGTGTCACCCATGGGATACATGTTCACTCGATGCCTGGGTGCTGCGGTGATATTCTGGTTGATTAGTCTGTTCATGCCCAAAGAGCCTGTTGAGCGCAAAGACCTACTCATCATCATGTTGGGTGGTTTGCTTGGATTCGTGGTTTCGCAAACACTCACCGCCTGGGCTTTGGTATACACCACGCCGGTTTACTTCTCACTGATTGCCACGCTGACACCCGTTGCCACCATGCTGATGGCAGCCGTTTTTCTGAAAGAAACGCTCAATGGAAAGAAGACGATAGGGGTGCTCATCGGTATTGCCGGTGCGCTATTGATGGTTTTCATGGGCTGGCAGAGCGGCTCAGGAACCAACGACGTGCTGGGCATCTTCCTCACCATACTGAGTCTGCTCACCTGGGTCATCTATCTGTTGATTACCCGAAACGTTTCTCAGAAGTACTCGGCCGTGACCCAGATGAAGTGGATTTTCCTCATTTCTACCCTCGCCGTGCTGCCATTTGCCGCCCCCGAGTGGGGTCAGCAGAAACTTTTCTCTGCCGCATGGGCCTGGACAGGCGTAGCCGAAATGGCCTTCATCGTGCTGTTCGCTACCGTGATGGGCTACTTTGCCATACCGTTCGCCATGCGCTACCTGCCCGCTACCACCGTAAGCATTTACACCAATCTGCAACCCGTGGTCGCTTCGTTGGTGGCCATCTACATCGGACAGGACGTTCTGACCTGGGACAAACCGGTAGCCGGCATTCTCGTTTTGCTGAGCGCCTATATCATCACCAGAAAAAACGTGGAATGATAAAAGGCTGGTTCTATAAATTACCACCACACATAGTCATTAAATGTTTATGAAATACGTTTTGTTATCTTTTGGCTTCTTTTTGGTTCAAAATGCAAGTTCGTTCAGTCGTGTAGCTCGCTACACTCCTTCACTCTCTTGCATTTTGACCTCAAAAATAAGCTCAAAATCTAACAAAGCTAATTTATAGAACCAGCCAAACCACAAAAACACTTTAAAATCGTACACACCAACCCCATGCTCATCGTTCACAACCGATTGATACCCTTCAAAAATTATGACGCCATCAACATTCTGGGAATGTTGTTTTGCCGCAAAGGAACGACCATCACGGCCGACCTTATCCAGCATGAGCGCATCCATACCCGGCAGATGATTGAACTGGGATTTGTATTCTTCTACCTCTTCTACGTCATCGAGTGGCTCGTTCGCCTGCCGATGAGCGGGCGAGCCTACCTGAACATTTCGTTCGAGCGCGAGGCATACAGACACATGGACGACCCCAACTATTTGCTCAACCGACGGCCATACGCTTGGGCACGCTATCTGAAAAAGCCGAGTAAACCTAGCACGAAAACCACCAGAAAATCGAATTAAAAACGAAGGCCCTTGCCCCCATGGATGACGCCCCACAAAGGCCGCCAACCAAGGGCGTTGACTTTGGGCATCAATGTCTATGAGTTTAGACCCCAAAGTCATGGATATTGACCTCAAAAGTCAATGCTTTTAGTTTCACAAGGGAAAAAAGAAGAGAATACGTGAATATCCTTTACTTCAACAGAAGTAAATAACAAGCTTTGTATCAATGGGTTTATAAAACGTACGGTATCAGCAAATCATCACCGGCCAGCAACACTTTCAAGCGATACTTATCGGTGTACTCCACATGCATGAGTTGTTTGGGATCGGTAGACTGCGGATCCGTCAACGCCAAGGCCACATGCCCCATGGTACGGCGAAGATTGAGTTCGACACAAGGATGGATGCACAACTCCTCGCGTTCCTCCACCCGAACCACCATCATGTCGATGCCAAACGGCCCCACATATTTGCCTTTGAAGAGCGAACCCACCAGCGAGATAACATGCGCCTGAATGAAATCGAGCAATTCGAGAGGTACATACCGCGCCATCATGTCGCGTTTCACCGCCTCCGAAGCGATGACGTTACCCGTATAAGCGCCATGAACTGTTGAGAACAGTGACAGACCAAGATATGCCACACGGCCGTTGTCCATGGCCATGAATTCCATTCCAAAATCACAGACCTTATTATATTGCGGTTCTATCATGATGCCACCCTGCTTTTTGATGAGGTTTCGGCACCACCCTTCAACATGGCCGCTGAAATCATGGTCTACATATCTCAACCCCCTACCGCTACTGCTCCAGGGTGCCTTCAATACAAATCGCTCACCGTCGGCCATGAGTCGGTCGGCCAACTGAGCGGCATCACCCGAGAAAAAAGTGCTGGTTCCCACGAAACGTTCGTGTGATGCTGCAAGAACAGGCAGCAAATGGGTTGCAGCGAACGTGCGACTGCTCAGTTTGCGAATAACATCCAATTGCTTGGCCGTGGGCACTGTTTGTCTGAACGTCGCGTTGGACGACACTAAATAGTGACACAACGACCTGTTCCACCCCCAAGGTTCGACCTTCACCGTGGAGAAATCGATGGGAACACGGCACAAATCGGCATGCGAAATAAACAACACATCATGCACCAAACCGCCAAGACGGCGTGCCGATTCGAGTGCAGCCGACACGTCATCCACCAGCACCATGTCACCATCGTCAGCCCACAGAGCCGGCAGATAGCCCAGGTCGGCACGCAATTCGCGTGCAGCATGCGGAGCTGTGAAAGCATCCATGTTGGACGCCAATGCTACATCGTGATCTGGATTGAAGATATGTAATTTCATTGTCAGAAAGCCTCATTCTTTTAACTGGGTACAAAAATAATAAAAAAAGATGATATCTTGCAATATAGAGTTTGCAATTATAGAAATAAATAGTATCTTTGCAGTGACGATTATGCAATTTAAAAGGATTTAGAAATGGAATCTTTCTTCCGCACTCATAAGAACCTTGTAGAGCACACCAAAGCGCCAGTTCGTCGCACCCTCATGGATGAGATTGACTGGAACGACCGCTTGATAGGCATCAAGGGAACACGAGGCGTGGGAAAGACCACATTCTTGTTGCAATACGCACAAGAAAATTTTGAGAGTACTGATCGACGCTGTCTGTACATCAACATGAACAACTTCTACTTCCAAGGTTGCGGAATAGATGATTTTGCAAAGCAATTTGTTGAGCAGGGCGGTAAGGTACTGCTCATTGACCAAGTGTTCAAGCAGCCCAACTGGAGTGAGGAGCTAAGGCGATGCCACGACCGTTTTCCGGAATTGAAGGTGATTTTCACCGGCTCGAGCGTAATGAGGCTCAAGGAAGAGAATCCCGAACTGAACGGCATCGTGAAGAGTTACAACCTGCGAGGGTTCTCGTTTCGCGAGTTTCTCAACCTCAAGACCAACAACCAGTTTACGCCTTACACGCTTGACGAGATACTCACGAATCACGAACACATCATCAAGCAAATCCTGCCAAAGGCCAGTCCGGCGAAATACTTCATGGACTACATCCACCATGGCTTCTACCCGTTCTTCCTGGAGAATCGCAATTTCTCGGAGAATCTGCTGAAGACCATGAACATGATGACAGAGGTTGACATTCTGCTCATCAAGCAAATCGAACTGAAATACCTCACAAAAATCAAGAAGTTGTTCTACCTGTTGGCCACTGAAGGACAGTGTGCGCCTAATATCAGCAATCTGGCGCACGAGATACATACCAGTCGCGCTACGGTGATGAATTACATCAAATACCTGGCCGATGCCCGATTGATTAACATCATCTATCCCATGGGCCAAGATTTCCCGAAGAAGCCCAGCAAAGTGATGATGCACAACACCAATCTGCAATATGTGATCTATCCGAACAAGGCAGATACACAAGACTTGATGGAGACTTTCTTCGTGAACTGCATGTGGAAAGACCACACGGTGAACCAAGCTGGCAAAGACCGTTTCTACCTGGTTGACGGCAAACAGAAGTTCAGAATTTGCGATGCAAAGAGCGAACATAAAATACATTATAGCAGTGATACCGTCTACGCCCGATACAACACTGAGGTGGGGCAAGACAACCGCATCCCCCTATGGCTGTTTGGTTTTCTATATTGACAGGCGACAGAGGGGCGAATCAAGACAAGCGAACAAATAAATACAGCAATAAAAGAACAAGAGTAACAGTAGAGAATTAAAAGATTCATACGAAACATTTATTCATATTTTATTTATAACAAAATGGCAAAAGAAAAAAAGTTTATCACTTGTGATGGTAACGAAGCCGCAGCTCATATCAGTTACATGTTTTCTGAGGTAGCTGCCATCTACCCCATCACACCGTCTTCTCCTATGGCCGAACATGTTGATACATGGGCTGCCAAGGGACGAAAGAACCTATTTGGTCAAACGGTTACGGTACAAGAAATGCAGTCGGAAGGAGGCGCAGCCGGTGCGGTGCATGGCTCTCTTCAATCAGGCGCATTGACCACAACCTATACAGCATCGCAGGGTTTGCTGCTCATGATACCAAACATGTACAAGATAGCTGGCGAACAGCTGCCTTGCGTCATCAACGTTTCGGCACGCACCGTTGCCACACACGCATTGTGTATCTTTGGTGACCACTCTGACGTAATGGCTTGCCGTCAAACCGGTTTTGCCATGTTCTGCGCTGGATCCGTTCAAGAGGTGATGGATTTGTCGACTGTACCTCATTTGGCTACCTTAAAGACAAGCATTCCTTTCATCAATTTCTTCGATGGTTTCCGCACTTCGCATGAGTATCAAAAAATTGAAATGATTGACGAAGAGGAAATCAAGAAGTTGATTGACTATGACGATATCAAACGTTTCCGCGATCGCGCACTCACACCAGAGCGCCCAGTAACCCGTGGTACGGCTGAAAACCCAGAAACATTCTTCACACATCGCGAAGCATGCAACAAGCATTATGAGGATGTGCCAGATGTTGTGGAAGGCTATCTGAAACAAATCTCTGAGCTTACAGGTCGCGAATACCACATCTTCTCTTATTATGGAGCAGAGGATGCAGAGAACATCATCATCTTGATGGGTTCGGCTACCGAAGCCGCTCGCGAGGTGATTGACCATCAGTTGAAGGAAGGTAAGAAGGTCGGAATGATTTCGGTACACCTCTATCGTCCATTCTCTGTTAAACACCTGCTGGCTGCAGTGCCAAAGACTGTTAAGCGTATTGCAGTGCTGGATCGCACGAAAGAGCCAGGTGCCGAAGGCGAACCGCTGTACCTTGACGTGAAGAGTGCTTTCTATGACGTAGAAAACAAGCCACTGATTGTGGGTGGACGCTATGGACTGGGTTCAGCTGACATCACGCCAAGCCACATCATCTCTGTGTTTAACAACCTGGAGATGAACGAGCCGAAGAACCACTTTACGGTTGGTATCGTTGATGACGTGACCTTTACTTCACTTCCTTTGCTCGAAGACATTCCTCTGGGAGCCGAAGGAACGTTCGAAGCTAAGTTCTTTGGACTGGGTGCCGACGGTACTGTAGGTGCCAACAAGAACTCTGTGAAGATTATCGGTGATAATACCGATAAATATTGTCAGGCCTACTTCTCGTACGACTCGAAGAAGTCAGGAGGTTTCACCTGCTCACATCTTCGCTTTGGCGATCAGCCCATTCACTCTACCTACAAAGTAATCACACCTAACTTTGTGGCTTGCCACGTTCAGGCATACTTGAGAATGTATGACGTGATTCGCGGTCTGCGCAAGAATGGTACCTTCCTTTTGAACACCGTATTTGAGGGAGAAGAGTTGGCCAACTTCATTCCAAACAGACTGAAGCGCTACTTTGCTCAAAACAACATTACGGTATATTACATCAACGCAACGAAGATTGCGCAAGAAATTGGTTTGGGCAACCGTACCAACACCATTCTACAGAGTGCCTTCTTCCGTATCACCGAGGTGATTCCTGTTGACCTTGCCGTTGAACAGATGAAGAAGTTCATCGTGAAGTCTTATGGTAATAAGGGACAGGACATTGTTGACAAGAACTACGCAGCTGTAGAACGCGGTGTGGAGTATCAGCAATTGACGGTTGACCCAGCATGGGCAGACCTTGCAGATGAAGAAGAAGCACCAGAAGAGGATGTTCCGGCATACATCAAGGAAATCGTACGTCCTATCAATGCACAGAATGGCGACTTGCTGAAAGTATCCGATTTCGTGAAATACGATATGATTGACGGTACCATGCTGAATGGTTCGTCTGCCTTCGAGAAGCGAGGCGTTGAAGCATTCAACCCCGAGTGGACTCCCGAAAACTGTATCCAGTGTAACAAATGTGCCTACGTTTGTCCTCACGCAGCCATTCGTCCATTTGTATTGGATGAGGAAGAGGTGAAAGGCTTCAATGACAAGACCCTGGCTATGAAGGTTCCAAGACCGATGGCTGGCATGAACTTCCGCATTCAGGTAAGTGTACTCGACTGTGTAGGTTGTGGTAACTGTGCCGATGTCTGCCCTGGAAACAAACAAGGTAAGGCATTGAAGATGGTTCCATTTACACGTGATGAGAAGATGATTGAGAACTGGAACTACCTCACCAAGAATGTAAAGAGCAAACAACATCTTGTTGATATCCAGAGCAATGTGAAGAATTCTCAATTTGCACAACCTCTGTTTGAGTTCTCGGGTGCATGTGCCGGATGTGGTGAAACACCTTATGTAAAATTGGTTTCACAATTGTTTGGCGATCGTGAAATGCTTGCCAACGCAACAGGTTGTTCATCCATTTACTCTGCATCACTGCCTTCAACACCGTATACGACCAATGCAGACGGTAAGGGGCCGGCCTTTGCCAACTCATTGTTTGAAGACTTCTGCGAATTTGGTATGGGTATGGTAATGGGCAACAAGAAGATGCGTGACCGTCTTGCTCTCCTACTCGAGCAACTGGCAGAAAAAGAAGATTCGTCTAACGAGTTGAAAGAGGCCGTTCAGAAGTGGATGGAAGCGAAAGAAGATGCTCAAGGCTCTAAGGAAGCCACAGAACAACTCAAGCCTCTTATCAAAGCAGGTGCAGAGAAAGGTTGCGACACTTGCAAAGAACTGATGACACTTGAGCACTACCTCATCAAACGTTCACAGTGGATTATTGGTGGTGACGGTGCATCGTATGACATCGGTTTCGGTGGACTCGACCACGTTATCGCATCCGGTGAAGATGTTAACGTCTTAGTTCTCGATACGGAAGTTTACTCGAATACGGGCGGACAGAGTTCAAAGGCAACACCGCTTGGTGCCATTGCTCAATTCGCTGCCCAAGGAAAGCGCATCCGCAAGAAGGACTTAGGCCTGATGGCTACGACCTATGGGTATGTGTATGTTGCACAAATAGCAATGGGTGCCGACCAGGCTCAAACGCTGAAAGCCATTCGTGAAGCAGAGGCTTATCCCGGACCATCGCTCATCATCGCCTATTCACCCTGTATCAACCACGGCTTGAAAGCCAAGGGTGGCATGGGTAAGAGCCAGGCAGAGGAAGCTCGTGCCGTTGCTTGCGGTTACTGGCACTTGTGGAGATACAATCCTCAGCTGGCCGATGAAGGCAAGAATCCATTCGTACTCGACTCTAAAGAACCAGACTGGAGCAAGTTCCGCGATTTCTTATTGGGTGAAGTTCGCTACCTGTCTGTGAAGAAAGCATATCCTCATGAAGCCGATGAACTGTTCCAAGCTGCAGAAGATATGGCGAAACTGCGCTATAACAGCTATGTTCGCAAATCGCAAGAGGATTGGAGTATGTCAAATGGAGAAGTTGACAAAACCGCCAATGAGGATCCTAATACAGCCGAAGCTACAGAAAAAGTAGTAGCAAGTGAGCCGAAGGAAGATTCAAAGGCCGAGCATGTTGATGCAAAATCTTAAGCAAGAAACATAGCTCATCATATTTAGAAAAGAGGGAGTATCAGCAACACGATACCCCTCTTTTTTTCTTATTTCACGATGGATTCAAGATGAATGAACCAATCCTTGGCTTTCCAAGAATGATTATGAAGGAGTATGGTTCATCAAGTTCAGCAAAATTTGCAGCGTGATACGTCTAATACAGCACTTAAAAATATCTAACGAACGAGACTTCTGTATAGATTTAAGCCTCATTTGGCATGAGAACCAGTTAATAGAAGTCTAATGCCCACACTATCTGTTAACAAAATTTAAAGGCGGTAAAAAGTATTGGTAGGTGACCGTATGCTGCATTCTTTTTTTGTATCTTTGCAAGCAAATAAAAACATACTAAGTCGTTTCTCTTCTGAAACGCAGAAATTTCTATCAACACTTATTATACAACAATGTATAGCAAAGACGAATTATCATCTAAAGATATCCAGGAATTGTCGGATATCGCTCAAAAACTGGGTGCCGAATTTGACCACACCGATACGCCAGAAGAAATCATATATTCAATACTCGATAAACAAGCAATGTCAGAAACAGATGAAAACGCCACGGGAACCAAGCGGCGGCGTGTACGCATACCGGTACGTGAGACTGACAGAGTTTACTCGGTGAATGGGAAAGAGGGTGAGAACTTCGACCTGAAAAAGAAAAAACCAGCCAGCGAGCCAACTTCCTTATTTAAAGAGGATGATATGAGCAAAGATGATACTTCGACACAAGAAGAGCAGGAACTGACACCAGAAGAAGAACTTGCAGCCATTCCTAAGCATAGGGGAAGGAAGACAAAACGCGAGCTTGAACTTCTTGCAATGATTGATGCCAAGAAGGAAGAGAACCAAGAAGATACAGAAAAACAAGAAAAAGAGGCAGAAGATAACGACGATACCGAAGCATCACGCTCAAATGAAGCATATGATGAGGTGGATGAAAAAGATTCTGAGAACGCGGAAGAAGAGACTTCAGAGGCAAATTCAGAAGACACAATTCATAAAGACTCTAGTATGAGTAACTTACTGGAACGCTTACAAGCGAAAGTGAATGCGCACAACGAAAACGAACAGGAACGTCGCGAGGCCATCGCAGAAGGCATTTGGGAAGGAGATCCTGCCGATGGTACAGACTTTATCGTTGTGCAAGACTTACCCATCGTAGATCAAGGTGCGGTGCCAAGTTATGACATGTTTGACAATCCAACCACACCCATCATGCCACCGGCGTCATACCAAACGCCTGTAAACACAAACGCTTCCAACCAGCCTGCATACGACTTCTCTGACATTATTGAAGCAAATGGTGTCCTGGAAATCATGCCAGATGGCTATGGATTCTTACGTTCAAGTGACTACAATTATCTGTCTTCGCCTGACGATGTGTACGTGGCTAGCTCACAAATCAAGAAGTATGGCTTGAAGACGGGTGACGTGGTACAATGTCATGTTCGCCCTCCACATGACGGAGAGAAGTACTTCCCACTGACCAACATCGACAAGATCAACGGAAGAAACCCAAATGAGATTCGTGACAGAATACAATTTGAACATCTCACTCCGCTCTTCCCAGAAGAGAAATTCACACTCTGTGGTGACAAAGCAACGACCAATCTGTCTACAAGGGTGGTCGACCTCTTCTCGCCTATCGGTAAAGGTCAGCGCGCCTTGATAGTCGCTCAACCCAAGACCGGTAAGACCATCTTGATGAAGGATATTGCCAATGCCATCGCTGCCAACCACCCCGAAGCTTATTTGATGATGCTTTTAATCGACGAACGTCCAGAGGAAGTGACCGACATGGCGCGAACTGTGAATGCAGAGGTCATCGCATCAACATTTGATGAGCCGGCAGAACGACATGTTAAGATTGCCGGAATCGTGCTTGAGAAAGCCAAACGGATGGTTGAATGTGGGCATGATGTGGTGATATTCCTCGACTCCATTACCCGTTTGGCCCGCGCCTACAACACAGTAAGCCCTGCATCAGGCAAGGTATTGACGGGTGGTGTGGATGCAAACGCATTACAAAAGCCGAAACGATTCTTTGGTGCAGCCCGCAATATAGAAGGTGGTGGATCACTGACCATCATCGCTACAGCACTGATTGATACGGGCAGTAAGATGGATGAGGTAATCTTCGAAGAGTTCAAGGGTACCGGCAACATGGAACTTCAATTAGACCGATCACTTTCTAACAAGCGCATCTTCCCGGCTGTCAACCTGGTTGCATCGAGCACCCGTCGTGACGATTTGCTACAAGACAAGACCACACTGGATAGAATGTGGATTCTGCGCAAGTATATTGCCGACATGAACCCAATTGAAGCAATGAACTCAATTCATGACAGAATGATAAGAACCCACAGCAATGACGAGTTCTTGATGTCAATGAACTCATGATAATGAACGAATATATTGAAATAAAAGGTGCCCGTGTCAACAATCTGAAGAACATCAGCATCAATATTCCTCGAAATCAATTTATTGTTATAGCCGGCCTATCGGGTTCCGGCAAATCATCCTTGGCCTTCGACACATTATATGCCGAAGGCCAACGTCGCTATGTAGAATCACTTTCCTCCTATGCAAGACAGTTCTTGGGGCGCATGAGCAAACCCGAATGTGACTTCATCAAGGGACTGCCGCCTGCCATCGCCATTGAACAGAAAGTGATTTCTCGCAATCCTCGAAGCACAGTTGGCACGTCTACCGAAATATACGAATATCTCCGTTTGCTTTTTGCCCGCATTGGTAAGACATTCTCTCCCATCAGTGGCGAAGAGGTAAAGAAACATTCAACTAACGACATCGTCAACTGTACGCAACAATACTCTAAGGGAACCAAGTTTGCCATCCTGGCTCCATTGCACCTGATTGAAGGCAGAACGCTGGAGAAACAACTTGAAATGGAAATTCAAGAGGGCTACACTCGTCTTTGGTTCAAGAATGATTTCGTGCGGATAGACGACTTTCTGGCTGACAAGGAAGCGTTGGAAAAAGCAAAGGTTGATGAGATTTTCCTATTGATTGACCGCCTGTCTGTTGACGACGCCAAGGATGTGATCTCCCGATTGATAGACTCAGCCGAAACTGCTTTCTACGAAGGACGTGGTGAATGCCAATTGGTGTTCTTCCCCTCCAACATAACTTATGAGTTTTCCATGCGTTATGAAGCTGACGGAATGACCTTCGAGGAACCCAATGACAACATGTTTTCATTCAATTCTCCATTGGGAGCATGCCCCACTTGCGAAGGGTTTGGCAGCATCATAGGTATTGATGAAAAACTGGTCATTCCCAACTCTACCCTCAGCGTCTACGATGGTTGTGTACAATGTTGGCACGGCGAAAAGATGGGCCAGTGGAAAGATGAGTTTTGTCGACGCGCGAAACGAGACAATTTCCCGATATTCAAGCCCTACCTGGAGTTGACAAGAAAGGAAAAAGACATGCTGTGGCATGGCTTACCATCCGACATGCACGAAGACGAGCGTGACCGAGTGAGCATTGATGCCTTTTTCCAAATGGTGAAAGAGAATCAATACAAGATTCAATACCGTGTGATGATGAGTCGCTATCGGGGCAGAACCACTTGTCCAACCTGTCATGGCACACGCCTCAAAAGAGAGGCCAGTTGGGTGAAAATCAATGGTATGAGCATCACTGACCTGGTAGAAATGTCCATCACCAACCTCCATGCGTGGTTCAAACAGCTCGCCTTAGACGACCATGACGCAGAGATTGGCAAACGATTGCTCACCGAAATCAACAACCGATTGCAGTTTCTCATTGACGTGGGTCTGGGCTACCTCACGCTCAACCGCCAATCCAACACGTTGAGTGGCGGTGAGAGTCAGCGCATCAACCTCACTACCTCACTGGGAAGTTCCTTGGTGGGATCACTTTATATCCTGGATGAACCCAGCATTGGCCTGCATAGTCGCGATACCAAACGATTAATCAGTGTGCTAAAAAAACTACAAGCACTGGGCAATACCGTCATTGTTGTCGAGCATGACAAGGAAATCATGCAAGCCGCAGACACCTTGATAGATGTAGGTCCCAATGCGGGTAGACTGGGTGGAGAAATTGTTTTCAATGGATCCATCAAAGATATTGACCGCAATAAGGAGCAATTTGCCAAACAATTTTCTCGCTCTCACACCATTCAATACCTCACAGGAAAAGAAACAATCGACAAACCCAGTTCTCGAAGGTCATGGAACATGGCCATCGAACTGAAAGGTGCCAGACAAAACAACTTAAAGGGAATTGATGTAAAGTTTCCGCTGAACGTGCTGGATGTGGTGACTGGCGTTAGCGGATCGGGTAAATCAACCTTAGTAAAGGGCATTCTCTACCCCGCCTTGAAACGACATTTGAATGAGGTAGCCGATCAGCCTGGCGAATATATTTCGCTGGAAGGCGACTGGAAACGCATTGAGCATGTAGAGTTTGTTGACCAAAATCCCATAGGCAAGAGCACGCGCAGCAATGCGGCAACCTACGTCAAGGCCTACGATGCCATCAGACAATTGTTTGCAGAACAACCGCTTGCCAAGCAAATGGGCTTCTCACCACAATACTTCTCCTTCAACACCGAAGGCGGTAGATGCGAAGAATGTAAGGGCGCAGGAACCATCACCGTTGAGATGCAGTTTATGGCCGACCTCGAATTGGAATGCGAAGTGTGCCATGGTCAACGATTCAAGAAGGACATACTGGATGTGCGGGTAGATGGAAAAAACATCAATGACGTGCTGAACATGACAGTTACAGAGGCACTTGAGTTCTTCAATCGCTTGAATGAGAAAACGGTGGTCAACCGACTGCAACCGCTGGATGACGTGGGATTGGGATACATCAAGTTGGGACAAAGCTCATCTACGCTTTCGGGTGGTGAAAACCAACGCGTAAAACTGGCTTACTTCATTGGGCGCGAGAAGCAAGAACCTACCTTATTTATCTTTGACGAGCCAACCACCGGACTACATTATCTGGACATCAAACGTTTGCTCTCGGCATTCGACGCATTGATAGAACGAGGGCACTCCATCATCGTCATCGAACACAATCTTGATGTCATCAACTATGCCGATTATGTCATCGACCTTGGTCCGGACGGAGGTGACAAGGGCGGCTCATTGGTCGTCGCAGGCACACCTGAAGAGGTAGCCAACTGTAAGGCAAGTCTTACGGGGCAGTACCTTAAAGCTGAGCAGTCGTAACAACCAACTGAACTCATCTCAAACGAAATCATTCCCATTATTTCAATCAACCATGAATCGCAGCGAGCTATCCATCCTAATCCCTACCTACAACGATTGTTGTGTAGATTTGGTCAAAGCACTGGCTTGTCAAGCAGCGAACATACCCAAACTACACTATGAAATCATTGTGGTAGATGATGGTTCCACGCGCCCCGAAACGAAACTGCAAGCTACTGAAATCAATGCGTTGGACAACTGTAGGTTCATCAGTAGGAACATCAATGTAGGACGTGCTAAAATTCGAAACATACTTACTGTCATGGCGCGCCATCACTGGCTTCTGTTCTTGGACAGTGACATGAAAATCACGAGAGACGATTTCATTCTGCAATATCTTCAAGCAGATCGACAGGCAATGGTCATCTATGGCGGCAACTGCGTGCAACGCCCGCTGAAACCTGCCGACGGAACGCTGAAATATCGTTATGAGGCTGAGGCTGAGGACTCACATTCGGCAGCAGAGCGCAACAAGTCACCCTATCAACAGTTTAACACTTCCAACTTCATGGTGGCCAAGTCGGTGATGGAGGCTCTTCCTTTTGATGACCGAATACAAACCTATGGCTATGAAGATGTGCTGTTTGGCAGGTCTTTGGAGGCAGCCGGCATCAACATTTACCACATTGACAATCCTGTTGGGTTTCAACAGTTTGAATCAAACGTCAGCTTCCTGGCAAAAACGGAGGAAGCCATGTACACGCTCAACTTATACCACGAAGAAATGAAAGGCTATTCGAAAGTTTTGGATGCTTATCACAAACTTCGTCTTCTGGGCCTGGCACCGCTCCTTCGGTGGCTGTTTCATGCCGCACAAACAAAGATGAAAGCCAACCTGCTTGGTACCCATCCTTCTCTCTTCATCTACAAATGTTACAAATTAGGGTTTTACGCAACCATTGCACACGGTAAGCATCGTAACAAGAAAGAAATAAAAGATTAAATTTTGCTGAATGCTAATTCAGGTGCTGAATTTTAAAGATAATTAAAAGAATTAGCTTTTTAGCGTAGGATGTAACGCATTGAACCTCAAGTGATTCCGTTGGGGTTCGAACCCAAGACCCACAGCTTAGAAGGCTGTTGCTCTAATCCAACTGAGCTACGGAACCGGTAATCGACTGCAAAAGTAATCATTTTGATTGAGAGTAAGGCGATGAAACGACTTGTTTCAGTAGAAGTTAGTATTTTTTAACAAACAAGGTTGATTATTTGATGGCGAACCTCACACTACTCTCAATCTGCTGCTACTCAAAAAGTTCGTTCGGTATTTTTGTCCTATAAAATGACAATAAAACGGTTATGAATAATTGCTGATCTAGAAAAAATCGATAGGCAGATGGTATGCAAACATGCCATATCTTGGTTAGAAAAAACGAATTTTCAGCTTAAGCGATGTAAAAGTAGTCTTTTTTAGCACCATATTGGCGGTCAATCTTCATGATCTAAGCTGCCAAAAGCATGGAGATTGGAGGCATAGAGCATTGCTTTTGCTGCCGAGATGAACTTCAGAAGGAGCAATGATGCTTATCAATAAATGCAAATCATTCATTATCAACCAACTACAAATCCCTCTCATTTTGGCCGTATTTCGAAGCAATGGAAGGTTGATTCATCAATAAGCGAAATATAAGCGGGCTGTTGTCAAGATAAATTCATCATCAAACACCTGCTTACCAAAGGGTTCATTGACATTATGACAGGCATGACAAACGCCTTATTGAGAAATGACAGCGGCCTCTCCTACTCGTCATTCAATGCGTTCTAGAATCTTTAATCCGTTGAGCGTGCATATTCCACGGATGAATAATAAAATGATGTTACGAAAGACTATCTGTAGGCCATGTTCCTTATACAGCTGACTGGTCATTGCAAAACGAACGGCTTCACGCGCCACTTCCACAACGATGTGATAATTAGTGTCTGGCCTAAAGAAGCCCTCTTTCACGCCTCTGTCAATAAAGTTATACGCATCTTCATCCCGTTTCTTATGCTTGTTCTCAAGATAAGTTTGCACACGCTTGTATTTTTGCACTTCATCAAAATATAGCGGAGAAATCTCTGACAAACGATGGGCCTGGGAATTGTAGAATTCAATCAATATATCCATGACATGATGGTTGTCCTGTTCACTGAAAATCTTCATGTGCTCATCAAATTCTTGCTCGGCAGCTTTCATGCCTTCCAGCAGCAGTTCCTCCTTGTTGCTGTATATCTCGTACACCGTGCGCTTGGATATGGATAATCTTCTGGCGATGTCATCCATCTTGACCGCCTTGATGCCCTTCTCGAAAAATTCGCTCATGGCTGCTTTCAAGATACGCTCACGCAACTCTTGTCGATAAGGCGTTTGACCGATCACTCTATTCATTCCTTTTACCATAACAGCGCAAAGATACAAAAAAGCATAAAAACTTGTTATTCTTTAATGGTTTTTTCTTAACTTTGTTCCGTTATCAAGTAATAAAACGTTTAATCATTGGGAGAGACAGCTGGGTAGATTTTTATTAAATTCATGCCCTTTTCGCCCTCCATTTAGTACTATAATCCAATGTTAAAAATCACCAAAGAAGCAGCTCTTGCTTACCATGAGGGGGAACGTCCCGGCAAAATCGAAGTGAAACCGACCAAGCCTTACAGGACCCAAACGGACCTCAGTCTGGCCTATTCACCAGGCGTGGCCTATCCGTGTCTTGAGATTCAGAACAATGAAAATAACGCTTACAAATATACCAACAAGGGAAACTTGGTTGCTGTCATCTCCAACGGCACGGCAGTGCTGGGCTTAGGAGACATTGGTGCCATGAGTGGTAAGCCCGTGATGGAAGGCAAAGGCTTGCTGTTCAAGATATATGGCGGCATCGACGTATTCGACATTGAGGTAGACGAGAAAGACCCCGTGAAGTTTTGTGAGACCGTTGAAAGGATCGCACCGTCGTTTGGCGGCATCAATCTGGAAGACATCAAAGCACCGGAATGTTTCTATATTGAGGAAAGGCTGAAGAAAACGCTCGACATCCCCGTGATGCACGACGACCAACATGGCACGGCCATCATATCTGCCGCAGGTCTGAAGAACGCTTTAGAGGTTGCCGGCAAAGACATTAAGCAGGCCAAACTGGTTATTAATGGCGCAGGAGCGGCTGCCATCAGCTGTACCAAATTGTATGTAGCTTTGGGGGTGAAGAAAGAAAATATCCTGATGCTGGATTCGCACGGAGTGATTACAACAGACCGTACTGACCTGAACCCAGAAAAAGCAATATTCGCTACCAACCGCAAGGACGTACACACGTTGGAGGAAGCCGTTAAGGATGCCGATGTCTTTGTGGGTTTGTCAAGAGGCAATATTCTATCCAAAGACATGATTCGGTCGATGGCTTCCAATCCTATCGTGTTCGCATTGGCTAACCCCGTGCCTGAAATTAGCTACGAAGACGCCCTTGACAGTCGGCCAGACGTCATCATGTCGACCGGTCGCAGCGATTATCCTAATCAGATTAACAATGTCATTGGCTTTCCATACATCTTCCGTGGTGCGCTGGATGTACATGCCAAGGCTATCAATGAGGAAATGAAGATGGCCGCCGTACATGCCATAGCCGACCTGGCCAAACAACCCATTCCGGATGTGGTTAATGAAGTTTACCACATCAATGACTTGAGTTTCGGTCCCAAGTATTTCATTCCAAAGCCCATAGACCCGCGCCTCATCACAGCAGTGAGTGCGGCTGTAGCCAAAGCAGCCGTAGAGAGTGGTGTGGCCAGGACACCTATCAAGGACTGGGATAAGTATAAGGAGAATTTGAAGCAGTTGCTCGGACAGGAATCTAAGTTTACGAGAACCCTGCATGCCACAGCCGCTCGGCATCCGCAGCGCATTGTGTTCGCAGAAGGAGGCCACCCCACCATGATGAAAGCTGCCGTGCAGGCGAAGCAAGAAGGCATTTGCTTTCCTATTCTGTTGGGAAACCCTGACAGGCTTAACCGACTGGCTAACAGACTGAAACTTGACCTCACGGGAATCAAAATCATAGATATGCGCGCAGATAAGGAACAAGGAAAGCGTGCGAAGTTTGCCAAACACATGTCAGAAAAGCTTGAACGACAAGGGTATACCTTCGAAGAAGCGTACGACAAGATGTACGAGCGCAACTATTTTGGCATGTCGATGGTTGAAAATGGTGATGCAGATGGCTTCATCACAGGACTCTACACAAAATACTCGAACACCATCAAGGTGGCCAAAGAAGTGATTGGCATTCGTCCTGGATACAAAACTTTCGCTACCATGCACATCCTTGATACCAAAAAAGGCATCTACTACATCTCTGACACCTTAATCAACAGGCACCCAGACGAGAATGTGCTGTATGACATTGCGCGCCTCAGTGCTGACGCAGTAAGATTCTTCAATGACAAGCCAGTCATGGCGATGATTAGCTATTCCAACTTTGGAACAGACACGATTGGAAGTCCACAAAAGGTTCATGCGGCCGTAGAAAAAATGCAACAAGAGTTCCCTGACTTGGCTGTTGATGGAGAAATGCAGGTTAATTTTGCCATGGACAAAAAATTACGGGACGACAAATATCCATTCACTCGCTTGAAGGGTAAGAACGTCAACACGCTGATTTTCTCAAACATGAGCAGTGCCAACGGCAGTTACAAATTGTTGCAAGCCCTCAATTCGGATGCAGAAATCATCGGTCCGATACAAATGGGATTGAAAAAACCAATCCATTTTACCGACTTTGAATGTTCTGTGCGCGACATTGTAAACATCACTGCCGTAGCTGCCATTGATGCATACGTGGAGAAAATCAAGAATTCAAAAAAATAAATTTAATGTAGAAAGTGCCAACAACGCAGTTTATGCCGTTTGTTGGCATTTGCATTTTGTATATCAACCCATTACTACATGATTACATTTCCATGTGCCAAAATCAATTTAGGCCTTAACGTAGTAGGCGTTCGGCCAGATGGTTACCACAACATAGAAACCGTGTTCTTCCCCATTCCGTTGCACGACACGCTTGAAATAACACGCATGGACGAACAGTTTCCGTCCGAAAATCCGTGCGATTTGAAAATAACAGGGATGGCACTCGATATTCACGAAGATAACAATCTCGTCATCCAGGCTTACCATTTGCTGGCAAAAGACTTCCCACTACCGCGCGTTCACGCTCATCTTTACAAGAAAATCCCCTCACAAGCGGGCTTAGGAGGCGGATCGAGTGATGCTGCTTTCATGATCAGGCTGCTCAATGAGCAATTCAAACTCAATCTCACCACCGCTGACATGGAGCAATATGCGGCCCAACTGGGTGCCGATTGCGCATTCTTCATCACCGCCAAGCCTTCGTTTGCGACGGGAATTGGTGACCAACTCGTACCGACTGAGCTGCCAAAAAGGAATCTTGATGGGTGTTATCTCGCACTGATTAAGCCCGACATAGCCGTTCCAACCAAAGATGCTTATGCCAAAATTGAGGTGAAACAACCTGCCAAATGCTGCCGTGACATCATCGGTCAACCGGTTGAAACGTGGAAAAACGAACTATTGAATGACTTTGAAATACCCGTATTCAAGTTGTATCCGCGGCTAAAGCACATCAAAGAGCAGCTCTACCAGCAAGGGGCTGTGTATGCAGCCATGAGCGGAAGCGGTAGTACCATCTATGGTATTTTCAATAATGAGCCACAAGGAATCAGCCCGTTGTTCGACGATTGCTATACAACCGTACTTGCATTATAGGGTTTGAGAGTTGACTGGAGTGAAACGTCTGCTCACAATTGATGCATAAACTCTTCAGCTGAATGCAGCGTTTCTTGCTTACCAACATCCATCAGCTTGAGGTTTGACTCTACATGTCCAATGATGGGAACCTGATTGCACACGCTTAAATAGAAATCAATCACGCCAAAACGGTCAGGAAAAGAACCCATCCATGGAAACAACTGTGGTGAAAAGGTGTGAATACCAGCGAAGGCAAGCTTCTTGTACTGCGCCACATTCAAGTTTGGATAGGGCGAACGAACCTCCCCTGTCTTCACGTTCGTCCAACCAACCAAGCGCATATCGTCGTCAAAAAGCAGGTAACGATTGGTGTTACGTTCGCTGACCAGCAAGGTTGCCGCAGCCTCCGTATGCGCGAAATAAAAGCGTTGAAGGTTGATATTGCTTAGTATATCAACGTTATGAATCAATATTCTGGCGTCCCCAAACAAGCGCTTTGCAGCCTTGATACCACCTCCCGTATCGAGCAACTGGTTGGTTTCGTCGCTGATGCGGATATCTAAACCAAAATAATGATTTGCTTCTAAGTATTGAATAATTTGCTCTGAAAAATGATGCACATTGACAATAATACGACTGAAACCCGCATCTTTTAACTTGAATATCACCTGTTTGAGCAAAGGTTCTCCCCCAACTTCCACCAAAGCCTTTGGCACATGGTCGGTCAGCGGTTTGAGTCGGGTTCCCAATCCCGCTGCTAAAATCATTGCTTGCATCATATCTTAATTTTCTTTCATCGTCACTTATCAATCTAACTCGTTGCTGTCAATACCAATAGCTATTCAAGTTTCCCTCCTCAAAATAGCTACTTTGCCTCCAACGTTTGCTCTATTTTCTGTTCACGGTGGTTAATTCTAACCTCAATTCCGAACTTGTCATGAATGTGTTCTGCCAAATGTTGCGCACAATATACGCTGCGGTGTTGTCCGCCTGTGCAGCCAAATGAGAATATCAAACTGGTAAATCCCCGCTCAATGTATCGTGCCACGTGACGATCGGCCAATTGGTATACGCTTTCAAGGAAGACGAGTATCTCGCCATCATCTTCCAAGAAACGAATTACAGGCTCATCCAAACCCGTCAAATTCTTATAAGGTTCGTATCGTCCGGGGTTGTGAGTTGACCGACAATCAAACACATATCCGCCCCCATTTCCTGTGGGATCTTCGGGAATTCCTTTGTGATAAGAAAAACTGTTCACACGAACAATCAGCTCACCTCTATCATCATATTTCGAAAAAGTGGCGGGTCCATCAACCGGATTGGCCTTAAATATATTGTTATCCGTAATCTTGAAGCCGTCAGTTCTCTTCACTTTTCTCTCCTCCTTGTTGGCAAATTGAGGCAAATCCGTCATCTCTTTGAGGATGCTCATCATGTATGGATAGGGAAAAACATGTTCGCCAAGCTTAATAAGCTCACGAAGATTCTGCATGGCAGCTGGAATTGATTGAATAAAATGCTTCTTCCGCTCGAAATATCCACGAAAGCCATATGCGCCCAAGACTTGTAATGTGCGAAACAGCACAAAGAGATTCAATCGCTCTACGAAGTGTCTACTCGACGGAACTTCCGTATATTGTTTCAAAGACTCATAATAAGCAGAAACCAAATCGCGTCGCAATTTAAAAGGATATTTAGCTGATGCTTGCCACAAGAAGGACGCTAAGTCATAATAGAACGGTCCTTTTCTGCCTCCTTGGTAGTCAATAAAATAGGGATTACCATCGTTGTCAAGCATCACATTGCGTGCTTGAAAATCCCGATACAAGAAACATTCCGCTGGTTCTGCCGTCAAATCCTTGGCAAACATACGAAAGTTGGCCTCTAACATCAGCTCGTGGAAATCGATTCCTGTCGCTTTCAGAAAGCAATACTTGAAATAATTCAGGTCAAACAACACGCTTTCCACATTGAATTCGGGTTGTGGATAACACTGTTGAAAGTCGAGTCCAACGGCTCCCCTCACTTGCATTTCGGGCAATGCCTGAAGCGTTTTGGTCAACAGCTGCTTTTCTTTTTGCGTATATCTGCCGCCAGCATCACGGGCACTTTTCAGCATATCAAACAACGAAGTATGTCCCAAATCGGTCTGAAGATACCTCAGTTCATCGTCACTAACAGCCAAAATCTGAGGAACCGGAAGCTGTTTGATCGTAAAATGCTCCGTGAGATAAATGAATGCATGATTTTCATCCCGACTGGTACCTATCACTGCGATCACCGATTGGCCTGTTTTGTTGCCAAAACGATAATAAACACGATTGCTGCCAGCCCCTTCCAACTTCTCTATAGTGGAAGGTTTCTCACCCGCCCATTGCGCATAAAGTTCTATAAGTTTCTCCATATATTTCGATTCTTCTCCCCTTTGCTCCACGGGTTTACAGCACATTGAACCGTAACACGCTCGTTGATGAAAGGTGATATAGACAGAATGACAAGACAAAATTAAGCATTTTTTAGTGAAAAAACGGATGAACGGGCAGGAAAAGAAAAATATATCCTCCCTCAACAACAGCCCCAAGCATGTGGAAAGGTCTACCTAAAAAAAGAATCGGATGTCATCCCGACATCCGATTTAAAAAAACAAACTACTTAAAAACTAATCTACTAAAACAAATCAAAAATATCTTATCTACTTAACACTTTAATCAATATTTTTGTATTTGGGTTGCAAAGATATATGTTTTAGTTTTGATTTCAAAATTTTTTGATATAAAATAACGCATTTTTTATACAATATGCATAAAATAAGAGGGTGTGCCTACAAATAGACACACCCTCTCGATTATATGAATCAAAGTGATATTTACATCATGCCACCCATTCCTGGCGCTGCCGGCATGGCAGGTTTCTCCTCTGGTTTGTCAACAATAAGACATTCAGTGGTTAAGAACATACCTGCAATCGACGCAGCATTCTCCAGTGCCACACGAGCAACTTTCGCTGGATCTACGATACCCTCTTTGCGTAAGTCCTCGTACGAATCGGTGCGAGCATTGTATCCGTAGTCATCTTTGCCCTGACGTACCTTGTCAACAACAACGGCACCTTCGCCACCGGCGTTGGTAACAATCTGTCGAAGTGGCTCCTCAATAGCACGCTCTACGATGTTGATACCAGTCTGTTCGTCAGTATTCACACCCTTCACACCCTTCAATGCGTCGAGCGCACGGATGTAAGTGATGCCACCACCGGCCACAACACCTTCTTCAATGGCTGCGCGAGTTGCACACAGAGCATCGTCTACGCGATCTTTCTTCTCCTTCATTTCAACCTCGCTGTTAGCACCTACATAAAGAACGGCTACGCCACCAGAGAGTTTGGCCAAGCGCTCTTGCAACTTCTCCTTATCGTATGAGCTTGTGGTATTTTCAATCTCAGCCTTGATTTGATTGATACGAGCCTGGATATTCTCGCTCTGTCCACCACCGTTAACAACGGTTGTGTAGTCCTTGTTGACCGTAACTTTCTCAGCAGAACCCAACATTTCAAGGGTAGCCTGCTCAAGTTTCAAGCCCTTTTCCTCGCTGATAACCACACCACCTGTCAAGATAGCGATGTCTTCAAGCATGGCCTTACGGCGATCGCCAAAGCCAGGAGCCTTAACAGCGCATATCTTCAAACCGGCACGCAGGCGGTTCACAACCAACGTTGTCAATGCCTCAGAATCTACATCCTCTGCGATAACCAACAATGGACGTCCACTTTCGGCTGCATTCTGCAAGATGGGTAAGAATTCTTTGATGTTGGATATCTTCTTTTCGTAAATCAAGATGTATGGATTTTCCATCACACTCTCCATCTTGTCCGTGTCAGTCACGAAGTAACTTGACAGATATCCGCGGTCAAACTGCATACCCTCTACCACGCCGATGTTGGTGTCGCGGCTCTTACTCTCCTCGATGGTGATTACACCGTTCTTGCTCACCTTACGCATAGCGTCGGCCAAGAGTTTACCAATCTCTGCGTCGTTGTTAGCAGACACGGTAGCCACTTGTTCTATCTTGTCGTAATTGTCACCAACTTGTTCTGCATGTGCCTTGATATATTCAACCACTGCACTAACAGCCTTGTCAATACCACGCTTCAAATCCATGGGGTTGGCACCAGCGGTCACATTCTTCAAACCTTCAGACACAATGGCCTGTGTCAAGATGGTTGCCGTTGTGGTACCGTCACCAGCATCGTCACCCGTCTTGGATGCAACGCTCTTCACAAGCTGTGCACCGGTGTTTTCAAAAGCGTCCTCCAGTTCTATTTCTTTTGCCACGGTCACTCCATCCTTGGTAATCTGCGGAGCACCGAACTTCTTCTCAATCACAACGTTGCGACCCTTAGGCCCCAGTGTGATTTTTACTGCATTCGCTAACTTGTCAACGCCCTGCTTGAGCAAGTCTCTTGCTTCAACATCGAATTTAATATCTTTTGCCATAATTTTTATATTCTGTATTTATATTGGTTCTATAGTATGTTAATCGTAAAAAATGCACCTGTGTGGTACTTACTTGACCACAGCAAGAACATCGCTCTGACGCATAATCAAATAGGTGTCACCGTCAAATTCTAATTCCGTGCCACTATATTTTCCGTATAGCACCTCATCTCCTTCCTTGAGAACCATCTCTTCGTCTTTCGTACCGTTACCCACGGCTACCACCTTACCATGCAATGGTTTTTCTTTTGCGGTGTCTGGAATAATGATTCCACCTACTTTCTCTTCTGCTGGTGCTGGAGCAACCAACACTCTGTCTGCTAATGGTTTAACTTTCATAATAATAATTTTTAAGTTCTTCTATATTCTATTCATGTATCTTGAGAGATGATCAATATCTTCAGAACATCAAACTACAAGACTCACCCTTTCCATGCGAAAAACGTGCCAACTCAGCCGCATGTCATTTTTGTCAGTCTGCTGTCTGCCACTTTTGTCAGTCTGCTGCCTGTTAAATCTGTTATCTGCCAATTTTGTCAGTACACGCGCTAACTCTTCCACTGCTGGTGACACATATTTATATAGAAATGTTCATGACCCATTTAGGTGGAATAAAATTAAGTGAATGATGAAGCATGAAGGTCGCATCTATTGTTGATATTTTTTATCAAATTTCGCCACTAAAACGGCACTTGTAAATCTTCAATCTAGAAAAAATCAATAGGTCTGGAGAATACATACAGGAGTTCATCGTGCAAGAAAAATGGCATTTTGGTGCAAAGTCAATGTGTTTGACTCTCAAGATGCATCACTTTATCGGCCAATTCACATGACTTATCTGCACAAAAGCATGCAAATAACACCTTTAAAGCATTGCTTTTGACTTAAAAAAACGTGTAAAATGGGCACAAAATCAGCCTCCAAAACTGTAACATTCTGACCGTCAACCACATCCAAAACCCGCTCATATTTGGCGCATTTGCAACAAGATGCTGGTTTGTTGACAAATACGTTAAATATGAAGAGGTTTGGTGTCAAGAAAATTCACTTGCAGGTATCAGCGTGATTTTCATCTTGACAACAACCATTCTCTTTCGATTTTTTATCATATCCAGCCTATGTTTCGGGATTTTTTCCTAACTTTGCAAGACACAAATTTATAAACGACACAAATTTAGCATTAGAGATGAAACAGACGATTCTTGTCACTGGCGGAACCGGATTTATCGGTTCACACACAACTGTAGAACTACAACAGGCGGGCTACAACGTTGTTATTGTAGACAATCTTTCCAACTCAAAGATAGAAGTCCTTGATGGCATCGAGAAAATCACGGGAACACGCCCCTGCTTTGAGAAGATAGACCTGTGCAATGAAGAAGAGACGGAAGCAGTTTTCAAGAAATATAACAACATTGCCGGCATCATCCACTTCGCTGCCTCCAAGGCCGTTGGTGAGAGTGTGGAGAAACCTTTGATGTATTACAGAAACAACATCACCTCTTTAATCAACTTGCTGGAGCTGATGCCCAAGTATCATGTCAAAGGAATCATCTTCTCCAGCAGTTGTACCGTGTACGGTCAGCCCACCAAGGAGAACCTCCCCGTGACGGAGGAAGCACCCATCCAAAAGGCACTTTCGCCCTACGGTAACACCAAACAGATTAACGAAGAAATCATACAAGACTATATTCACAGCGGTGCAGCCATCAAGAGCATCATCTTGAGATACTTCAATCCCATTGGTGCGCATCCATCTGCCCTGATTGGCGAGTTGCCCAACGGCGTGCCAAACAACTTGATTCCATACGTAACGCAAACGGCCATGGGCATTCGCAAGCAGTTGACGATCTTCGGAAACGATTACGACACACCCGACGGAACGTGCATTCGCGACTATATCTATGTGGTAGACCTGGCCAAGGCGCACGTCGCTGCCATGAGAAGGGTGTTGGAAGAAGATGCCGACCGCCTGGAAATTTTCAACATCGGCACGGGAAGAGGCGAGTCAACGCTTGAAATCGTTGAGGGATTTGAGAAAGCAACGGGGGTAAAACTGAATTGGAAGTTCGGCCCGCGCCGTGAAGGTGACATCGAAAAAGTATGGGGCAACGTGGACAAAGCCAACCGAGTGCTGGGTTGGAAGGCCGACACACCCATTGAAGACGTGCTGGCATCAGCCTGGAAATGGCAAGAGAAATTGCGTGAAGACGGAGTGATGTAAGCCCTTATCAACCCTTCTGGAGAAGGTACGAGGCATCATCCAGCCGTGCTATCTATCAGCCAGTTGTCCCATGCATGCAACGGGATAACTGGCTGTTTATGCATAATTTTGTTAATATTGTTTAACAAAACGCCATTCAAGGAGCTGACATTTCGATAGATTAGCTTTTTATCGTAATTTTGCACCCGCTGTCACGAGTTGACAGCATCAATTCAAACCTAAAAATAATAAAACAAAAAAATGGCAACAAAGATTAGATTGCAGCGCGGCGGACGCAAAGGCTATGCTTTCTATAGCATCGTAATCGCTGACTCAAGAGCACCACGAGATGGTAAATTTATTGAAAAGATTGGAACGTATAATCCCAATACGAATCCAGCAGCTGTAGATTTGAATTTCGAAAGAGCTCTTTACTGGTTGGAGGTTGGCGCACAACCCACAGACACAGCTCGTAACATTCTCAAGCGCGAGGGTGTGTATCTCATGAAGCACCTGCGTGGCGGTGTAAAGAAGGGAGCATTCGACGAGGCTGCTATGCAACGCAAATTCGACGCTTGGAAGCAAGACAAGGACAAAGGATTGCAAACAAGGGCTGAGATTGAAGCTCAGACTAAGAAGGATGCAGCAGCAAAAGAACTTGAAGCAGAAAAGAAGATTAATGCAGAAATCGCTAAGAAGGTAGCTGAGAAGAAGGCTGCCGCACAGGCTGAAGAAGCAAAAGCTGCTGCCGAAGAAGAGGCAGAAGCTACAACTGAAGAGGCTGAGGCTACTACAGAAGCAGCTGAGGCTACCACTGCAGAGGCAGAGGCTACGACAGAAGAGGCTCCTGCTGCCGCAGAATAAGACAAGCACTTTTACGCAGACAGGTGGAGGTAGTAGTTGGTTCCCGCGATACAATAACGCAAGACGAATCACGCTTTATAGCTGACGTTGGTTTTGACTTTCCTCACACGATACAAGTCTGTGAAATGATAATGAGTTTGGTGTTTCACCAAACTCATTGTTGTTTTACAGCGTATGTCCTACTTACAGTATCGCAGGATGCACGAAAAGCACGAGGAGCGGATGGCATTTTTTCGGACCAGTAAAAAGAGTATTTGAAAGCCCGTCCCTTGTTTTTCGTCGCCAAGAATCATGCAGAAGCCTCAATGAATGGGGTGTGTCATCGCTATTGTTGCAAATATTTTATAACATTGTACATTGCATTATGGAAATCAAAGAGTTAAACAAAAATTCAAAGGACATCGAACTTGTCAAGCAGTTGTACGTTGAGGCATTTCCAAAAGTAGAGCGAATACCCTTCGACGCATTGCTGTTGTTACAAGAAAGAGCAGATGTCAGATTCCTTGGATTTTACGATGAGAATGGCCAATTTAAGGGACTGACCTATACGTATCATCATGATGAGCTGAGTTGGCTGTTTTATTTCGCGGTCATGCCCAGTGAGCGAGGCAAAGGAATCGGTACGAAAATCCTCCAAAGGTTATTGGAAAGGTATAAAGATGAGCGACTGATGATTGACATTGAAGACGCTGATCAGCCCGCTGCCAATAGCTTACAACGTAAGAAACGATACGAGTTTTATAAGCGAATGGGATTCGTTGACTACGGATTGCGTAAAAAATGGCCGGGTATTACCTACAACATCATGTCATGTGGTGGACGTGTAACGCTGGATAATTATGATAAAATCACCAACGAATTTTGGGGATTACTGCAGCCAACCAACGGTTAAGCATGCCGGAAGATAGGTACTAAAAGAAGAAGCCACGATAACATCTTATGCAAGATGCTATCGTGGCTTGTTGTATGGATAGAGGGTTTAGTCTTCCATCAGCTTTCTGTATCGGCCTTTTTTAATTTCTTCATCACCCAATCGACGGGCCTTGTTGATTTCATACTCAGAATAAGATCCTTCAAAGTAGAACACTTCACCATCGCCTTCGAATGACAAAATGTGCGTACAGATACGGTCTAAGAACCATCTGTCATGACTGATGACTACCGCACAGCCTGCAAACGAATCCAAACCTTCTTCCAAAGCACGGAGCGTATTTACGTCAATGTCATTGGTAGGCTCATCCAGCAGTAGCACGTTTCCTTCTTGTTTCAGCGCCAAAGCCAGCTGCAAGCGGTTGCGTTCGCCACCCGAAAGCACTGAACACATTTTATTTTGGTCGGTTCCCGAGAAGTTGAAACGCGACAAGTAGGCGCGAGCGTTAACGTCACGGCCACCCATTCGGAGGGTTTCATTGCCCTGCGAAACTACTTCGTAGACTGTCTTATTGGGATCAATGTCCTTGTGTTGCTGGTCAACGTAAACCAGTTTCACGGTTTCACCCACCTCAAACGTACCAGCATCAGGCTGTTCCAATCCCATAATCAGGCGGAAAAGCGTGGTTTTACCCGCACCATTGGGACCGATAACACCTACGATGCCATTCGGCGGCAGCATGAAGTTGAGATCGTTGAACAACACTTTTTCGCCAAAAGCCTTTTTCACATGCTGCGCCTCAATCACCTTGTTACCCAATCGTGGGCCGTTAGGAATGAAGATTTCCAGTTTTTCTTCCCTGGTCTTCTGCTCCTCATTCAACATCCGTTCATAGGAACTCAAACGAGCTTTACCTTTGGCTTGGCGAGCTTTTGGAGCCATTCGAACCCATTCAAGCTCACGTTCAAGCGTCTTACGTCGCTTTGATGCCGTCTTTTCTTCTTGATCCATGCGCTTAGTTTTCTGCTCCAACCAAGAGGAGTAGTTGCCTTTCCATGGAATGCCTTCTCCCCTATCCAGCTCAAGAATCCACTCATTGACATCGTCCAGGAAGTATCTGTCGTGCGTAACGGCAATCACCGTACCCTCATATTGTTGCAGATGCTGCTCCAACCAGTCGATGCTTTCGGCGTCAAGGTGGTTGGTTGGCTCGTCAAGCAACAAAACATCAGGCTTTTGCAGCAACAACTTACACAGTGCTACCCTACGCCGTTCGCCACCAGAAAGGTTGGTCACGGGCAGGTCACCCGCAGGACAACGCAGGGCTGCCATGGCTCTGTCCAGTTTAGAATCCATGTTCCATGCATCCGTGGCATCGATGATATCTTGTATTTCAGCCTGCCGTTGCATCAGCTTGTCCATCTTGTCAGGATCACTATAATACTCTTCCATGCCAAATTTGACATTGATTTCATCGTATTCTTTCAGTGCGTCATACACATGCTGCACGCCCTCTTGCACATTTTGCTTCACTGTTTTATCTGCATCGAGGGGAGGATCCTGCGGAAGATAACCAACAGAGTAGCCAGGACTCCACACCACATCGCCTTGTGTGGGTTGTTCCAGCCCGGCAATAATCTTCATCAGTGTTGACTTACCCGCACCATTCAGACCTATGATGCCTATCTTAGCGCCATAGAAGAATGACAGGTAAATATCCTTGAGTACTTGTTTTTGGTTTTGTGGGATTATCTTTGAGACACCCACCATAGAGAAGATAACTTTCTTGTCGTCTACTGTTGCCATTATATAAAATATGTGTTGAATGAAATATGCGATAAAAGCTGAACGCTTTTCTGTTGCTCATCAAAGATGGAAAGTCCTATCTTCACGCGTCGAAGTGAAGGAGACGAGCCATGTACTTGCCCAAGATGTCGAACTCGATGTTAACGACAGACCCTATCTTGATGTCACAGAAATTGGTATTCTCTCGGGTATAGGGAATGATGGCCACCTTAAAACTATTGTCCGTAGGCTCACATACGGTCAGCGAAACGCCGTTCACGGTGACGCTGCCCTTGTCTACGGTCATGTAACCACGCTTGGCCATCGTCTTGTCAAATGGATATTCAAACGTGAAATAGGTTGACCCGTCGGCATCTTCCATGTTCACACACGTCGCCGTTCCGTCTACATGCCCTTGCACGATGTGCCCATCCAGACGGCCATTCATCAACATCGACCGCTCTACATTCACCCTGTCGCCCACTTTCAACAGCCCCAAGTTGCTTCTGATGAGGGTTTCCCTCATGGCTGTAACTGTGTAGGTGTCGTCGGTTAAACGAACTACCGTCAGACAAACACCATTGTGACTGATGCTTTGGTCAATCTTGAGATGATCTACAAACGAGCATTGAAAGGTGAAATCAATATTGTCTTGATCTCGATCGATGGCAACCAGTGTGGCCATTTCTTCTACGATTCCGGAAAACATAAGCTAAAGTGTAATTAAAAAGGCAGGAATGCACCTGCCTTTGTATCATAAAAAGGGGTTGCTCGATGATGTGATGAAACTCCGAACTTGATAAGATTTGAGAGCTCTCCGCCTTTGTAATCCACCGGCTTTACAGCTTAGTCCCTAAGGATTTATGTGGCCCGCCATTAGCAAGAGAAGTCTTCTCGGTTTCATTTTTTTATTGATGAGTATCCCGATCAAACCGACACAACCCCCATGTTGTATCATGTTTGTTATTGCAAAGATACATTTTTCGCACGAAACGAGCAAATTTTACAACCTGTTTTCTGTTTGATTTTACATGAAATCACAGAATTGCTAAACTTTTTCATTACTTTTGTCGTCTAACAGACAACAATGGGAGTTGGGGACAAGTACCCCATCTTCCCGCGCAATCTGATAAAACATAACAAACACAGTATGAAAAATATTTGTACAACTTGTCTCCTGGCAATCATCTTCTTGTCATTGTCAACTCCTATTGAAGCGCGAAAGTGGTCACTGAAAGACTGCATCCATTACGCCCTATCCAACAACATCTCGCTGAAAAAGACCTCGCTCAAACACCTCAGTGCCATTGAAGACACCAAGCAGAGCCAGGCTGCGTTGTTGCCATCGCTGAACGCTGCCACCTCTCAAAATGCAACCTATCGACCATGGCCGCAAACAGGTATCGCCGCAGAAGGCTATGTTCAGACTTCAATTGACAAGGTGTATTACAACGGAACCTACAGTGTGAACGGTAGTTGGACGGTATGGAACGGTGGTAGAAACACCAACACGGTGAAACTGAACAAGCTGACGGAGAAACAAGCCGCACTCGATTCGGCGACCATGGCCAACCAACTGATTGAGCAAATCGCGCAGTTGTATGTGCAAATACTCTATTCCAGTGAGGCCATCGCAGTGAACAAATCTATGTTGGCCTCGAGTGTGCAAAACGAAAAACGTGGCGAAGAATTCATGAAAGTGCAGAAAATGAGCCGTGCCGACATGGCGCAGCTTACCGCCCAACGTGCGCAAGACGAATATAATGTGGTTGAAGCTGAGAGCAACTTGCGCAACTACAAGCGACAGTTGAAGCAACTTCTGCAACTTTTTGATGATGAAGAATTTGAAATAGATGTACCGCACACAACCGATGCCATGGCTCTTCAACCGATACCCACTGTGAAAACGGTCTATTCGGCAGCGCTGAACTATCGACCTGAAATACAAAATGCACAGCTTGGCATCGAGAGCAGCAATCTGAGTGTGAAGATTGCGAAGGCCAGCAGACTGCCCGTTATCGGAATCAACGCTGGCGTTGGTACCAGCACCACTTCGATGAGCGACTATCAATGGGGAAACCAAATGAAAAACAACTTTGACATCGGCGCAGGCATCTCATTGAGCATTCCGCTGTTTGACAACAGACAGGCAAAAACAGCCGTGAACAAAGCCATGTTGCAAAAGCAAAACTTCATGCTCGACTTGAAGGACAAACAAACTACCTTGTATTCGAACATCGAAGACTATTGGTTGCAAGCCGTAAACAACCAGAACCGATTTAAGGCTGCCAAGGTGAGTACACAGAGCGCAGAAGAAAGTTTCAGACTACTTAAAGCCAAGTTTGACGAGCAGCTCATCAACATCGTTGAACTCACAGACGGCAAAAACAAGCTCATGACAGCAGAACAAAACGAACTGCAAGCCAAGTACCTTGCGATATTGAATATTGGCTTATTGAAATTCTACCAAACGGGGTTGATGGAATAAAGGGTGCGTGTTACGGCCTAAAGCATCAACTCTTTTGGTGACGAAACAAAGGTGGCAGCTCCATGTTCCAACAAAAATTCTTTATCTCTAAATCCCCATAACACACTGATGCTAGGCATGTTGCTATTGCGTGCTGTGGCAATGTCTACATCACTGTCACCAATGTAAACAGCATCTCGGCCATCATCGTCCAATTGGCGCAAGGCTTCCAATACCGTGTCAGTTGCCGGCTTCTTCTTGATGTTTTCTCGTTCACCAATCGCTACCGTGACATAGTCGCTAAAAAAGTGGCGACAAAGGTCCTGGGTGGCATCGTAGAACTTGTTACTAACCACAGCCAACTTCTTACCGTGGGCCTGCAAATTAGCCAAAAGCTCAAGTATCCCCGGGTAGGGTTTGGTATTGTCAAGATTATGAACCAAATAGTGTTGACGAAAATCAGCGTATGTAGCCTCAAAATCGGGGTTGTCTAATCCGTTGGGAATGGCACGCTCCATGAGTTTTTTCACACCATTACCCACAAACTTTCTCACCTCACCGATGGTACGTTCAGGCATGCCATGCATCTTCAAAGCTGCATTACAACTAACGTATAAGTCTTGAAGCGAATCAAGCAACGTTCCATCTAAATCAAATATATATGTACTGTATTCTTTCATGAGTCCATGTGTGTTTAATTTGTTCTGTTGGCTGACTCCTATTGAAGTTTCCTCTTTTTTCTGAAGGAAAAACCATTTCGTTAATCAACGATCGGGCGTATATTATCTGTGCCAACCCTGTTTCTATCTGCAAAGGTAGCATTTGTTTGTTGCACTGACAAACAAATGAACGTTTTTCATGGCTCCTGCCCTGGCACTTAGAGTCAACCAGCAAGTGCAAAATTACAAAACGTGTTTGAAGAACTCTCGTTTTGGTGTAGAAAAGTTTAATTTTTCTCTCGGTCTTTCGTTCAATTTCTTTTGTATCGACATAATTCTCTTGTCTGTATAACGTT
>JAQYPT010000099.1 GCA_028726625.1 Prevotellaceae bacterium
GATTAAGCGATACCAACAAAAAGAAGTTTATTGATGGATTTCTGAATATAACAAAGTAGGCAGGAAATTGCCAGCCTACCATTTGTCCATTACAAACATCTGGAGCTTTTTCAGCCTACCAAATGTCCATTACGCCTAAAAGTCGCCCTTCTATTAACTGTTTAGTTGAAAGTAGCAACAAGCTGGCTTGTTAAACTTCCAAATTAATCGGATGATAGTTCTCACTCAGTATTCTGTTGATGTCTGAGAGGCGATAGAGAATCTTCCCTGCTATTTGGGTGTAAGGGATGATGTTTTTATCCCGATAGTCCTGCAAGGTGCGAGGGCTGACTAAACCGCCGTATGCCGAACGGCATGTACGGTGGTGTGAGAGGGAAGGAAACGAAAGCAGGTTAGAAATCTTTCGTTTCCCAATCTACTCGATTCACATAGTTGACGAAGGCGTAGCGGTGGGCATGATGCTCGTCGGTGCCATGTTCTTCGCGTGATATCTCGTGCCAGTCGTCATAAGGAGGAAAGAACGCGTCTGCGTGTTCTGGCACGTCGTCTACCTCAGTGAGGCACAGACGGTCGGCTCGCTCGATGGCTTGTTGGTAGACATGGGCACCGCCGATGATGTAGATGTCTTCGTCGGCAGCGCAGTGAGCCAGTGCTTCGTCGAGCGATGCGAAGCTATCGCAACCCTCAAAATGGGTTTGCGTACGACTCAGCACGATGTTGCGCCGGTTGGGCAATGCGCCTTTGGGCAACGACTCGAAGGTGCGCCGCCCCATGATGACGGTGTGTCCGGTGGTGAGTGCCTTGAACCGTTTCAGGTCGTTGGGCAACCAATATAACAATTTGTTTTGATAGCCGATGGCACGGTTGCGCGCCACGGCTGCGATGATGGTGATCAACATTTATTTACTTTGAACTTTGAGGTTTGAACATTGAACTGTGTTTACTTTGAACTTTGAACTTTGAACATTGAACTGTGTTTACTTTGAACTTTGAACTTTGAGCATTGAACTGTGTTTACTTTGAACTTTGAACTTTGAGCATTGAACTGTGTTTACTTTGAACTTTGAACTTTGAGCATTGAACTGTATGATTAGACAAGCTATCAACTTGTGAACTCGTCAACTCGTAAACTCGTCAACTATATAAACTATCAACTCGTCAACTCGTAAACTTGTGAACTCGTCAACTAAATCTCTAAACCGCCACCTCTGCCTTGATGTGGGGCCAGGGGTTGTAATTAAGGAGTTCAAAATCTTCGTATCGAAAGTCGAAAAGATTCTTCACGTCAGGATTCAACCTCATCTGCGGCAGCTCACGGGGCGTGCGGGTGAGTTGCAACTTAGCCTGCTCGATGTGGTTCAGGTACAGGTGCGTGTCGCCCGTGGTGTGGATGAAATCACCCGCTTTCAGTCCCGTGACCTGCGCCATCATCTGTAGCAGCAGGGCATATGAGGCGATGTTGAACGGCACGCCCAAGAAGGTGTCGGCACTGCGTTGATACAATTGCAGCGACAAACGCCCGTCGGCCACATAAAACTGAAACAGACAGTGGCAGGGCGGTAGCGCCATCTCACTGATGTCGGCAGGATTCCAAGCGGTGACCAGCATTCTGCGGCTGTCAGGATGATGCTTAATCAGGTCGATGACGTTTTGTATCTGGTCGATGGTGCCGCCGCGATGGTCGGGCCACGAACGCCACTGATGTCCGTACACGGGCCCCAGATTACCGTTCTCGTCCGCCCACTCGTTCCAAATGCTCACGCCATGTTCTTGCAGATATTTCACGTTGGTGTCTCCTTTGAGAAACCACAGCAGTTCGTAGATGATGGATTTCAGGTGCAGTTTTTTCGTGGTCAGCACGGGGAATCCGTCCTCCAGGTTGAACCTCATCTGGTGGCCGAAAATACTCTTCGTGCCAGTTCCGGTGCGGTCAGTCTTCACCTTACCTTCTTCGAGGATGCGATGAAGCAGGTCTAAATATTGTTGCATAGTTCGTTTATTTTATTCAATGTCAATGATGTGTGGCTCTTCCTCGGGGTTGTACTGGCTCTTGATGCGCCATTCGTTGGGGTAGAGGTTGTTGGCTCGGTTGCCGATGTTCTTCATGAAGCCCAGTGGCAGACCTCGGTACGTCACGAGGATGAAGCCGCGCGGGGTGTCTGCCGGCAGGGGGATGGCCTGACTTCGCAGATAGTTCAGGGCCTCAGCGTGACTGAGTTCCACCTTCGGAAAGGCCGCTGGATTGAGGCTGGTAGACAGAGCGAGCGAGTCACTGGGAATCCAATTCTTGCCCTTCTGCTGACTCAGGCAGATGCCGGTTGACAACACGCGCAGCTGGCTGGCAGCCTTTTCGTACAGGCCAAGCAGCGGTTGTCGCATGGCCAGCAGTTCGTCACCTTTATTTATATAGCAGAAAGAGTCGGGTTGCAGCAGCCACTCACGAGCCATGTTGTTGAGCTTGCCGCTGCCACTTTTCGCTTCTTTGCCCTTAGCTCCTCTCAAACTTGATTGATTTTTGAAACACTTGTCCGTCTTTCTCTCCCCACCTTTGCGCAGCACCGCCATGAACAGGCCTTCGCCCATTTGCGTTCCCTGGGCGTTGTGATAACCGGGAATGAAGCGGTAAACGTGCAGTGGTTCAGCGAGATGAGGCGAACCGCCCATGGGGCTGCTGCCCTGGGTTTCTAAATGCAATGGAGTTGGAGCGATAACCCAATGAGTTTCCGTGTCAATAGATAAGGTTTTAGCCCCCAATTCACTACATATCCAAGCCACGTTTTCCTCATTCTCTTTGGCGTTGAAAGTGCAGGTAGAATAAATCATCAGTCCGCCCGCCTCGAGGCATTCCCAGGCATCAGCCACGATTTCGCGTTGCAGGCGAGCGCAGTTCTCCACATTTTGCTCGCTCCATTCGTCGATGGCGTTACTGTTTTTGCGAAACATGCCCTCGCCAGAGCATGGTGCGTCGCAAAGAATCACGTCAAACCGTAGCCCAGCCTTGCGGTAATCTGCCGGATAATTGTTGGTGACGATCACGTCTGGATGTCCCCATTTCTGCACGTTTTCCGCCAGCACCTGCGCACGGTTTTTCACCGGTTCGTTGCACATCAACACGCTTCCCTCGGGCAGTTCCGCACGAGCCAGCGTTGACTTTCCGCCCGGGGCGGCACACAGATCCAGCATCTTGACCGGTTCTCGAACATATTGTCTGAGCACGGCCGACAAGAACATCGACGACGGTTCCTGCACATAGTAGGCACCAGCATGCAACAGTGGGTCGAAGGTGAACGCGGGCCGGCATGCCAAGCGGTAGCCCTGGTCGCACCAAGGCACCCGAACATGGGGTACGGCAACCCGTGCCGATGGACATTTCTGGCGGTTCAGTCGGATGCAGGCAGCGGGTTCGTCTTGCAAGGCTTGCACGAGGTCATCGTACAAGTGGTTGCCCATTAGGGTGCGGGTGTAGGTTTCAAATGCTTCGGGAAGATGCATTGGCTTGTTTGTTTCGTGCAAATGTAGAAAAAATTTTGTTTCTTTGCAACTAAAAGCATGGCTGTTGCGTCCAACAAACAGAAAATTAAAAAATAAGAATCGAAAATATGAAACAGTATCTTTTAGCATGTTTGATGTTGCTGGCCATAGGCGTCAACGGTGCCACGGCTCAAGGTCATCATCGTCACCATCAGCCCGTAACGGGTGTAACAACGTCGGTCGACTCGCTCAACCAGGGTGTTGAGGCCTATTCGGACACCACCTCCGTAGCATCCGCTCCTGCTGATTCGATGGCGGAAGATTCGGGGTACGATGCCGCTGTGGATGACGACGCCTACTGGGATGACGCAGATTCCGACTTTGTAGTCGAAGGAATTCCCTCCTGGTTGAGGCATCTTGGCGGCTCCTTCGGGGCCAAGGCCTTCGCCATCGTGGTGTTATTCTGCGTGTTATTCTTCATTTTGTTGCCAGTCATCATCGTGATTATGGTGTTGCGCCATATCATCAAGCGACACAACGATAAGGTGGCGCTGGCCGAAAAGGCCGTGGAGAACGGGCAACCCATTCCTGAAGAGTTGCTGCGGGTTGACAAACAGAGTTCGGAATATCTGTGGAAGACGGGCATCCGACATGTCGCCATCGGCGTGGGACTTATGGTGATGTTCGGCATCTGGGGATCAGAAACGCTCATTGGCATTGGTGGACTGATTGTCTGTCTGGGCATCGGACAGCTCGTCATGGCGAAGACTTCCAGCAAAAATCACGATGAATTGAAATAGCGTGAACCCCCTCGACGATTTAACCCTTGTGCGACAGGTGACTGTTTCTCACAACAAGCGGGCCTTCGACCAGCTGGTGGTGAGGTATCAGTCGCCCATTCGGCGTTTCTTCCTGAGCCAGACCTTAGGCGATCAACCGCTGAGTGACGATTTGGCGCAAGACACTTTCGTCAAGGCTTACACCAAGTTGGCGCAGTACAGGGGACAGTCGAAATTCTCTACCTGGCTCTACCGCATCGCTTACAACGTGTTCTACGACTATATGCGACAGCACAAGATGACCGAAGGACTGGATTCGCCAGCCGTTGCCGCACGCCACGCTACGGTGAGTGACAGTCAGCTGAAGATGGATCTGTATGATGCCTTGGACATCCTTACGCCCACCGAACGGCTCTGCGTGACCCTGCAGCTCATGGAAGGACAGCCCATCGACAAGATTGCCGACATCACGGGACTGGCGGAAGGAACGGTGAAATCGCACTTGTTCAGGGGCAAGGGAAAACTAACAACTTATTTAAAACAAAATGGTTATGATGGAAAATAAGGACGATGAACTGCTCAGACAGTTCTTTGCACAACATACTTTCGAGCTCGCCGACAACGGGTTTACCCAGCAGGTGATGCGGAAGCTGCCACGCCAGTTGGTCAACCTCAATCGCATTTGGGTGTTTTTCTGTTTCCTCATGGGCGTGGTCTTCCTGCTGATGAGCAACGCACTGAACCAGCTGCGCATGGTGTTCAGCAATTTCGTGGGCGACATCAATGGCTGGATAGCTTCCATAGAAATAGGGGTACAAACGCCCATCATGGTCTATCTCACCATCCTCACCTTTGTTTTTCTCGGTGCTTATCAGGCGGTGGAGTCCAACCGCTGATGTAACCACGAATTGTGTTGTTGACTACAAATTACACGAATTACACGAATGAAGTACACACGACCATAAACGTCAACCATTAAATTCGTGTTATTCGTGTCATTCGTAGTTGAAACCACCCAAGCTCAATTCGTTGTAGAACTACAAATTACACGAATTACACGAATGAAGTACAAGGAACCATAAACGCAAACCATAAAATTCGTGTTATTCGTGTCATTCGTAGTTGAAACCACCCAAGCTCAATTCGTTGTAGAACTACAAATTACACGAATTACACGAATGAAGTACAATGAACCATAAACCATTAAATTCGTGTTATTCGTGTCATTCGTAGTTGAAACCACTCAAACACAATTCGTAGTTAAATCTACTCGAACTCAATAAAGATACCTCCGTCATCCCCCTTGGTATTGTCGTGGTTCTGTGGCTTGGGCTTCACTTTCAGGTTGCCCTTCTCGTCAAACAAACCGTAGGTGGTACGCAGCACCTTGAACTCCGTGCGGCGGTTCAGCTGGTTGCATATCTCTTGTTTTTCGGGGGCTAATTTCTTGATGAACGCTTCTGTCAGCACGTTGTCTTCTTTCAGCCATGGGTAACGCTCGGTCAGTTTCTTGCGAACCACCTTTGGCTTCTCCTTCCCATAGCCCACGGGCGACAGGCGGTCTTTGGCAATGCCACCTGCAATGAGGTATTGCACCACCGACTCGGCGCGCCGCTGCGCCAACAGCTTGTTGTATTCCTTCGAACCTTTATAGTCGCAGTGCGCGCTCAGCTCGATGGTCACGTTGCCATTTTCCTTGAGCAGTTTTATCAACTCGTCCAACGCCTGTTTGGACTCGGGGCGCAGGGTGGCCTTGTCAAAGTCGTAGAAGATGTTGTCTATCAACACCGGAACGCTGATGGAGGCCAGCGGGAATTGTAGGGTGTATTCTTTCGATTCGTCCACCTTGCCCACGCGCAACTCTTCGGTGTGGTTCAAAAAACCCTTGCATGTGGCCAACAGCAGATAGTCGACATCGGGCTTGATGACGTAGGTAAACGATCCCTCGCTGGTCACGCTCAGTGTCTTGTTGGTGCCGTCGCTGCCCACGATGCGCATCTGTGCGGCCGGCAGTTCGTAGCCATCCATCTCGTACACCCATCCCTTGATGGTTTGTACAATCTCCGGATTCTCAAACCGGTAGATGTGGTCCCAGCCCCGCGCGTCGCCTCGGTTGGATGAGAAAAATCCTCGGTTGTACGCCCCCTCGAACGTCATGCCGAAGTCGTCGCCCTGCGAGTTGAGTGGATAGCCGGGATGGAATAGGCGATAGGCTGATGCCTCTCCCTGCTTCGTTGATTCTTGCCGCCCCACTTGCTCGGCGGAGGTGTTGGGTAGGGCGATGTAAATGTCCAGTCCGCCCAGTCCTGGATGGCCGTCGCTGGAAAAATACAGGTCGCCGTTGGGACGGAAGGTGGGGAACATCTCGTTTCCCGGCGTGTTGATGGGTGCCCCGAGGTTCTCCACGCCACCCAGTCCGGCCGGTGTGATGCGCACGCGCCAGATGTCCATTCCGCCCATTCCCCCCGGCATGTCCGAGACGAAGTAGAGCCACTGTCCGTCGGGCGAGATGGCCGGATGGGCGTAGCTTGAGAGCGTGTCGCGGGTGATTTCTAAGCCGTTGGCCTTGCCCCAAGCCGCGTCCGCCCTACTGGATGTCACAATCTTGGCATAGCGGGGGTTGGTGGCGTCGGTAACACATTGTGTGAGGTACATCTCCCGCCCATCTGGACTGAAGGCACACGCACCCTCCTCGGCATCAGTGTTCAGTCCGCCCTGCACGGGTTCGGGCTTGCCCCAGTTGCCTTTGTCATCCTTGACAGATACAAAGATGTCGGCAGGCTTGCACCCCGTGATGCCGCTCAGCTCGTTACCCGTGGCCTCGTTACGGGTCGAGGTGAAGTACAACTGGTCGTGGTCGTCGCCCAGGAGCATCGGCGAATAGTCGGCGCGTCGCGAGTTCAGCACGTTCATCTTCTTCACAGTGTACCGGCTGCCAGCCTCTTTCCATCCACTGGCACGCTGCGCCGAGAGCAGTCCTGTGCGGGCCAGCTCATGGTCGGGCATCGAGTCGAGCACCAGCTGATATTCGTTGGCCGCTTGCTTGTAGTCGCCGTTTCGGAGCAGTTGGCGAGCCAAGCCCAGGTGCGTTATGATGTCGTCTTGTCGGTACCTGATGACGTTGCGGTAGGCGGCGATGGCCTGTGGTGTGGCGTTCAGTCGGTCATAGCACAGCGCCATCCTCTTGGCACGCTGGCCGCGGGTGTCTCTTTCCTTGGGCGGTGTCTTGCGATAGGCCTGCTTAAACTGGTTGGCCGCGTCGTGATATTCGCCAATGGCCAGAAACTGTTCGCCCTTCTTCATGTTCCGTTCCGCGCCACAGCCGGCCAGCAGCAGGGTGATGAGGATGAGCAACGTAAGATTGTATTGATTGTGCATGCGTGATGTCTACTTTCTTATATCGTGATTTTTACTTTCTTATATCGTGATATCTACTTTCTTATATCGTGATGTCTACTTTCTTATATTGTGAGTTCTACATTTATATATATGGTATGACAACGCTACTATAGTTGCCTTTATTGCCTCGCTTCCCCGTTTGCTGTCAGTTTTTTGTTTCGCCGATTTCCCAAAAACATCCATGCGGACGATGTGGTTTTATATGTATATTTATATAAATTATATATAATTAACTTTTCGGGGGGGGTAATTTTTACAATACTTTATAACTTTGCAAAAATTCTTTACGATTCTCTTACATTCCCGAGTCGTATTCTTTGAAAAATGTTAAACTAAATACAGATTTTATGAGGAAAAGTTATGTAACGCCAAGCATCTTATTGCTACCCCTGCAAATTGGCCCCAATGCGGGAGTGAGTGGCGACGACAATGGGGGTATGAAACCTATTGACGCAAAGGAAGGATCGTTCGACGAAGACTTCGACATGAGTGCAGGGTGGGGCGAATAAGGCTACCATACTGTATGTATGTTTTGAAACAGTAAAAAAAGATTTAAAGAAAATGCAATGAAAAATTTTACTTCTTCGAGGTCGTATAGACCTCAATTATGGCTGCGTTGCCTGCTCATGCTCGTCATGATGCTCACCTTTGGTGTGACGGCCTTTGCCCAGACCTACACCTACAAAGTGTCAAAGATAGACATTGGCTGTGGAGCCACTGGAGGTTCGGTTACGCTAAGTGTGACAGGCACCAACGCTACCATGCCTAATGGCTCAGCACAACTTCGTAAGCCAGGTAATCCGAATGATGTTATCACGGTTAATGGTGTGGCGCAGGGAGATGATGCCAATTTGCAGCCAACCTCAGACCCCAATACGTGGACTAAAACATGGGTAAACCTTTCAGAGGGAACATACGACGTGTACTTCCAAACTACCAGCGGTAATAAACAAGAGTATGCTGGGCAGGTAGAGGTGAAGAAGATCAACGAAACGTATGTTTCGCCAACCATGACTTATACCCAGTCTGATCCCTATTGCTCTATCAATGGCAGCAACAATGGTAGTGTTGAGGTAACGGTGAAAAATGGTTTAGGCCCTTTCCATTATACGGCTGAAATCACAAGTACGGATGGCACGAAGACAACCCAGACTTCGGGTACCGATGCTATCAGCGCCCGTACTTGGAAAGTTACAAAACTCTCTCAAGGCGATAAGGTGAAGGTAACCGTGGCAGACACGCAAAATGGCGTATGCCCTACTACACAAACTTCGGTAAGTGTTGAAGGTATTACCATGGGACAGGCTCCTGCACCTAAATTATTGTGGAAGAGATATTCCAGAATGTATCTTGGCAACTGTCAATACCAAGACTATATAGCTGTTGAGGTTTATGGCAGCACGAAGGAAGCCAGAGAAGAGCAAGCCGAAATGTTGAAAAACGGTGGCGTTAGAGTGGATACGTGGTATCAGATCAAAGATGTCTTGAATCTTGAGTATGACGAGGCGAAAAGTACGTCAGACAATTATTCCATTACCTTGGTGTTCAAGGCAAGCCCCAAGGGAAACCGACCGCAAGATAAATGGCTTATCAAGCAATACAAGCCTTTGTGTACGGGCGTAATGACAGAAGATAATTATTTGTATGCAAAGGATATGAACCTTGGCAGTGATGGCGGAAACGATTCTCGTTTCAGTGCACCGTTCAAACTGACTCCTATCTCCAACTACAATACGGATGAGGACTGTAACGTTCTCAGTAAAGAGTTTAAAATCAAATATTCTACCACGGTGAGTGGCACTCATTATTATTTTCCTGAAGGAACCAAGGCAAAACTTCAGAAAAAGAATACAGAGACGGGCAACTGGGACGAGCTGCCTGTTGAAGTGCCGATGGGTGGAGGAACATTGTTTGAAAATGATGAAAGAACCGTAGACGTTACTGATTATGGCCCCGGAACATACCGCTTTGTTTATGACGACGGTTGCGACGTAGTAAACGTGACCAAGGAAGTAGAAGTGACACTGCCTAAAAACTTAGACATCAAAAGTGGCTCAACTTTAAGGGCTTGGTGCGATTATGGTATTCATGGGAACACCGCAGGCACATGGGTAAAAGTATCAACGAAACCCATGCAATACGGAGTGCATATAGAGCGAAAGGATGGTGCTACATCAACCACGTTCAAGACAACACCGTTCTTGAGCAATGTTGAATATGAGCATACCTTGTCTTTCCCTATTGATTTTAAGACTACGCCTCGGAATGGCTATCTCCAAATTTACGATTTGCCCGTTGGTGAGTATGTGATACGTATTAGTCGATGCGGCGAAATCTCCTCACCGATGAGTTTGACCATTGGCGAAGGCGACGTTATCAAATACCAGCCTCGCGACGACAGCGGTTATAAGAACGGTGTAAAGGTTCAGGCGGGTTGCGGAGACAATACGGTTAGCTTCGACTTTGGGTTAGGAGACTGCAATCACCTGTCACAGAATTATTATAAATCGAATAGTCCAGGCTCTTCATATAGTTCCCCTGGAAGTTTTAAGGAAAACACACCGATTGAAGTAAGTCCTTATCTTTCTAATTGGCAATTTGCCGTTGGTATCAATGCGCAGACAGACGATCATGTGTATTCTCCTATCGAGCAAGCGTATGTTCCTAAACATTATGGCGCAGCTCTTGGTGAGAACAACTTTGCTAATAAAACTTTTGCTTTCCGTTTCAATCCTTCCGTGGGCGACGGTGCTTTTGAGGTGCAAGGTGCGATGTGCGATCTGAAAGACCCCAACTCCGGTCTTATCAGCGTGGGCATCAAGAAAGGATATGAAGCTACTTATCCGTTGCACTACGAAATTAAAAAAGCTACAGAGCAGAATGGTGTGGTAACTCCAGGTGAAGATGCTCGTGAGCCTGTGGATATCACCAATAACAGTGGCGAAAACGCTTCTCTTCATGTGTTCAGTGGACTTGCAGAGGGTTGGTATCAGGTAACTGCACAATATAGTTATGGTAATGGCTGCCCTGCACAGGTGTCAAACGTTTATATCTCTCCTGTAGGAATTCCTGAAGTAGAAGCAGAGTGGACAGAGAAATGCTACGGTCAGGGACTTGCTCCCAACCATTTGGAGTTACCCGTGTCTACCTATATGTATGATGTGACATGGACTCGCAAAGACCTTGACACTGGCGAGACGGTATCAGTGGGTAAAGGCAATGCGATAGACGCTACATTCCCCAAAGCAGGAACGTATGAGTTCACCGTAGGTACCAAGTTTGCACAATCGATACCTACCTGTGCTGGCAGTTCTGGTGGCGAGCGTAAGGTAATCATCACTGTTGGCGACTGCACGGGACCCATGCAGAAAAACCTTTGGGTAGGTAATGAGGACACCAAGTTTGAAAATCAAAACAACTGGACGATTAAGGTACCGGCAGATGGCGAGGACGTGGTATTTGCCACCGAATCGAACAATGCCAATCCCAAGAACCCTGCACAAAAAGGCGCAGCTAAGAACGATTGCGTATTGCCAGAGGGCAAGGTGCTGACCATCGGAACACTGGAGAACCAGTCAGACAAGGCTCTTGTGGTATCGAAGAAGAGTAGTGTGGTTGTTTCTACTGCGTTAGTAGGTTACAACCAGCCTGGTGATGCCAAGAAACTGGTGATCAAGACCGATGAGAATGGAACAGATGCTGGCGGTTCGTTTGCCGTATCGTATAACGACCCATGTAAGTCTGATGTATATGCAACGGTAGAACTCTATGGACGTGGCCAGAAGATTGGCACCGACAAGATAAGGACTAAGGACAATCTTCAGGGCTCGCCAACCTATGGCCGCACGTTAATAGCAGAGCCTTACACATGGCAACAGATTGGTATTCCTGTGACGGAAATGGCACCAAGTCCTGTATTCAAGGGTTCTTACCTGCAATACTATTCAGAGGCGAAGAACAGCCCGAAGCAGTATTATCAAAAGTGGAGCTGGATGGCTAAGGACAACACGATGTCTCCATTCGTGGGCTATCAGCTGACACAAGATGCACCGAAGGTATATGAACTGACAGGTAAGTTGAACTTGTGCGACCATAACTTGACGCTGACACGCCAGGCTGCGGAGGTGGCAAAATCTACTTCTGCCAACGTGGGCGAGAAGCACTGGGGATTGGGACAAAATATCTTTGCCAACTCTTACACAGCAGCCATCGACATTGCCAAGCTTTCCTTCCCTGAAGAGGTTGATCCTACGGTGTATGTGTACCATACGGGTAGTTTCAACAACTGGTATGAAAACAAGTCGACGAATGGAACGCAAGATTTGAATGTGGCAGCAGGTGGCTACTTGTCTGTTCCAAAGAACTCGGCAGCAACCATTGGTTACAAGTCGATACCTTCTATGCAGGGCTTCTTGCTGAAGTTCACTGACGCAGAGACCAAATTGGGTAATGAGGCTACCGTGACAGTTCCTTACCAGAGTGTGGTGAAGAACGAACGGGCAGCCATGGCAAAACCTTTTGAGGTCACAACGACAGAGCCTGGAGCCGTACAGATGATTTTGGAGAGCAGCAAGAGCAGCGATGTGCTTTGGCTCATCGAGGCTGAAGGCACCACCGACCGCTACGACCGTGGTTGGGATGGTAGCAAACTGTTGACCAATGCACCTGCCAGTCTGTATGTACAAACCGTTGATGGACAGATGCAGGTGAACGCAACTGCCGACCTCACGCAGCAGCAAGTTACTGTAGAGGGTAGCGACAACGAGTTGTACACGTTGACCATCCGCAAGAAGAACCTGCCACAGTACGAGCATCTGAAGTTGGTAGACTACACCACTCGTCAGTTGGTTGACTTGCGTGAGGATGTTACTTCGTACACCTACACCATGCGTCATACGGGTGTGGATAGCAACCGCTTTAAGTTGGTGAACACCACGGCAACCTCATTCGGCAATTTGCCTACCGAGATACAAGGGGTAACGACGGCAACCTGGAATGGACCGGCTGTTGTGTACACCGTATCGGGTGAACGTGTGGCCAATGTGCGTCAGCCTGAAGACCTGAATCGCCTCAAGGCTCAACTGCCAAACGGTGTGTACATCGTTTCGATGCAGGTGGATGGTAAGACGGTGAGTCAGAAGATGGTTATCACGAAGTAAGCAGTAAGCTTCATTCAATGCTACAAAATATGGGCAGCGGGCGCAAGGCTCGTTGCCCATATATTTTTATGTCTTCGCCGTAGCGTCACCCATGTTCAATTCAAACATACAGGGTAAAAGCACACCTACGAGTTCATGATGACGAAGTGAGTGAAGTACACATCCCAGGCTGTTGGAAAGTTGTACGAGTAAGATACGGGCTGTAAGCCCAAAAGCTTATAGCCCAGGGCATCCCAAGATGAATGAGCCGACTTTACTTTGTCGTTCATTTCCAGACATCAGACTTGTTGTTACAAGTTGTTTGCACCGACTGATTGTACCATGAGACCAGCCGTTATTTTTGACATCCTTCTCTATCTTTGTTATACAATCCATGGTTTCTGCCAGTTCGTCTACAAGAGAGGCGTTTTGTGGAATAAAGGCATCAATGCTCTTTATGTCATTTTGAAGAGTATAATACAAGTTTTTTTTAAAAGCTTTTCTATCTCTTTTTCTTGCGCTGACTTTTCCATATCTTTTACATGTTTTGTTTATGTAAAGTTGCTAAAAAATCAACGAGTTACACAACTTTTCAGAAAGCTGTTTTGCGATATAAAGTATTAAATGTCAGCAAGTTAATAAGCTGAATCCTTGCACTTTTTTGCGTCAGTTTTATATACAGATTTTGAACACCTTAACCTTTACGGTGAATCAGAAAAATTGTTTTTTCCATTTTTTTAGCCAAAGACTTGCACGGTTTGAATATTTCGTCTACCTTTGTAAAAATTTCAAAAACAATAAAATACACTAATTAATGTGCCAGATTATCGTTAAACGACATCAGGTAGGTATTTACTTTTCTTAACGTGTTGTATTTGGGCATTTCAAATATGTTGCTAACGCATCCCGGTCATCCATTATCAACAACGCACGTGCAAAGCGCAGTGCGGATGTGTCTGCAAAGGGGGTCAGTTTTTCTTTGGCAGACTTTTGGGATATGTGTCCTGACACTCCAAGTCGGAATACCATGGCAGGCAGGGCCCATATGTCCCTTCACAGGCGAAGGCGGAATGTGACCGCGTGAGAGAATAGATACAAAAAATGAGTTATATAAATATCAAATTAATTTATTAACAGAAAAAAGATGATGAATAAGAAATTGTATGAAAGTCCCGCAATTACGGTTGTCAATGTGGATATGGAGACAGCCTTGTTGAACTACTCTGCGGGCACTTCAGATCCGGAAGAAGGAGGCGACCCTACAAATCAACCTATAAATGATCCCAAAGGCCCCCCCAACCCTTTTGGCCCTGCCAAAAGCTATGGCTCGTGGGAAGATGAAGCTTTCAATCAGTAGGCAGCAACAGAATTAGCCGGCATCCGAACGGATGATGAGCCGGCTTCATGCAAAGTAAACATTACAACAAAAAACATGACAACAATGAAAAGAAAGAAATTATGGTACGCAGCCCTATCATGCCTATCAGGAGTCTTGCTGATGAGTGGCTGTTCGGACAACGATATGACCATCGGCGGTGAAAGAGAAGCAAATGGGCTTCACTCGTACAAGATCTCTGCCGACATCAGCTGTCCAAAGAGCACACCACAGACCCGCTCGCTGATCGAAAGCGCAGATAAATTAATCCATTCCCAATGGGAGAAAAACGACGAGATCATCGCCTATAATCTGAGCGACAACGATGAAAGCACTCTAAGCGAATACAGCCTGCTGGCATCAACAACCGCCGGCAAGCAAGTAAGTTTCAAGGGGAATTTCATGACCGTGGCCCCCATTCAGGAGTCCGACGAGCTTTGCTTCTTCTACCCCGGGGAAGCCTCGGTAGGTGACGACAAATCCATTATCCCCGTCAGCCATATGAAAGGTGACGGAAAGGAAAATCCGTTCGATTACTATGAGCGGCAGAACACCATCAAGCGGATGGTTGAGCTCAATGTAAGCAATCAGGACGGAACCGTGGAAACCATCGGAAAGAAGTTTGATTATCAGTGGGCCAAGACAACGCCGATATCTGTCAGCGGCGACGATGTCAAGGTGAAGGTAGGCCACATGCAACGCAAGATTGCCATCTGGGGCCTGCGGTTTGCCGATGAAGAAGGCCATATCCTTACCGATATCGACTCACTGAGCATCTCAAACGTGAAGTCATCGGAAGTCTTTGACCTCGGAAAGGGAGAATTTATCACTGATAACCCATTCGGCGAATTAAACTCCATCATGATCACACCAAAAAGCGGCAAGCTGACCTCGGCTGACGGCAAATACACCTACGTGGCAATGCTTCCCGGAACCTATCACAACGTGTGGGTCATGGCATACGTGGGCAACATATGCTACGCTACCTCCTACGACGAACTTACCTTCGAGGAGGACAAGGTGTACCGCACCAATGTGTTGGGTATGACTGAGGTCAATCCAGAACCTTATGTAGAGGTGCAGGGTGTCAAATGGGCTACAGGCAACTTCATCCATTACAGGGATCCCGAATATGGAGACTACTGGGGCATCGCTCCTGCGCAATGGTGGATTTCCGACTATGCCGTTGAGAAGAACGGCGACTATATCTCTTCTCAGTTTATCAACGGATATACCCAGTCTCCTAACGACCTCGATCTCTTCCGCCCCGGAGATATAGCCAATGCTTTGAACCTGAAAAAAGACATAGCTAAAACCGGCATGAATCTGCACATCTCAAAGAAATTTTTCTCCAGCCAGATATTACCGACAGAAGCCACGCAAGACAAGGCCACATTTGGCGACATCGTATGGTATCACACTAACAAAGATAACCAGAAATACCGCATGGCTACCGATGAAGAGTTCAAACGCCTTTATAATAAAGCCAACGTTATTCCCGGATACTGTTACACCAACAAGGGCAACAAGGTATATGGCGCCTATTTCTATACCAATGAGGGTGAAGAGAGAGTGAAGACTTTCCCCACAGGAGCTAAGAAACTCTACAAGTATAGTAATGTGTCATCCTTGGTGCGTGCCAACCAGGGACTGTTCCTGCCCATCACAGGTATGAGACCTTCCTTTAGTATTGAGGCGACACAGAGAAACATGGAATATATCACGACATACGGACAGTATATGACCGACTATGCGGGAACGTCAGGATTGCAATTTGACTTTTTCTTCGGTCCCACCGAATGGAACTTCTCTCCGAACGCAAGCGGACAGGCTAGGGCCATCCGACCCGTTTGGGACGACGAAGAGAGCAATTATGACCCAAATCCTGTTTACAAGCCGTTCAGTGGCATCAGGTGATGGCGAAGCAGGATAGACACATCCCTGGTTTGCGGGGGGGCGCTTGCCCCTGCCCTGCCTTCGGGAGAGAGTATGCTACCAGCCCGGAGGCAGACCCATCCAGGGAAGAAGGTTATCATGATTGGCAATCATCATAAAGAGCCTGACCGTCACACTTCGAAAGTCAAATTCTTTATGCTAAAAAGCATCCAACATCAGCCGCCTTTGTGTGGCTAATATTGGATGCTTACGCATTATCTGCGAGCCTTTTCCCGGAAACACTTCCATGCAGATGTTCTCTCGCAGATGCCTCTGATTTCGCAGATAACGTGCCGAGGCACGTTTTTCCTAATCAAGAAGTTTTAAGTGTACCGATGAGAACAATTTGCGTCATCCGCGTCATTTGCGGGGCCTTTTTCTGAAACAATTCCTGCGAGATGTTCTCGCGCGGATTTCGCAGATAACGCAGATTTGATTTGGCGAGAGTGGCGTGGTGCCATTACTTAGACGGCGCGTCTGAAGCACCTAACTGTGGGTGAGTGTTGTCGCGTAGCACGTCGTTCACGATGGTGGTGATTTGCGTTTTCAGTTCGTCGACAAACTGGGCGGCATCGTATTTTTGGTGTTCGATGTCGCGCAACTTCTTCTCCCAGATGCCCGTCAGCTCGCAGCTTGTCAGCAGTTTCTCCTTGATGATGTCAATGAGTTGTATACCAAGGGGCGTCGCTACGATGCGTTTGCGTTCTCGCTGGATGTAATGGCGCTTGAACAGTGTTTCGATGATGCTGGCGCGTGACGAGGGTCGACCGATGCCGTTTTCCTTCAAGGCGGCGCGCAGCTCCTCGTCGTCAACAAACTTTCCCGCAGTCTCCATAGCGCGCAGCAGGGTGGCCTCGGTGTAATATTTCGGTGGGGTGGTTTGCTTCTCGGTCAGGGTGGGGATGTGTGTTCCGCTCTCACCCTTTGTGAAGGTGGGCAGGGTGCGTTCCTCGTCAACAGCCTTCTCGTCAGCATCGTCGTCCTCGTGTTGGTTTTTGGCGTACACGTTCCGCCATCCCGGGGCCAATATCTCCTTGCCGCTCGCCTTGAACTCTATGTCCTTCACCTTTCCCATGACGGTGGTGGTAGCGAACTTGCAATCGTCGTAGAACACGGCGATGAAGCGTCGGGCGATGAGGTCGAACACGTTTTCTTCCATGTTCGACAGTCCCTTGGGCGGCACGCCGGTGGGGATGATGGCGTGGTGATCGGTTACTTTTGAGGAGTCGAACACCTTTTTCGATTTCTTCAGTGGCTTTCCGCCCAACGGTTTGATGAGTTCGGCATACACTGTCTTGCTTTGTATCTTTGTCTGATAAAGTGCGTTCATGGTTTGCGGACATTTGGGATAGATGTCGTCCGAAAGATACTGGGTGTCCACACGCGGATAAGTGGTGTATTTCTTCTCGTACAAGCTTTGAATCAGGTTGAGCGTCGTCTCGGCCGAATAGCCAAACTTCTTATTGCAGTCTACCTGCAACGAGGTGAGGTCGTAGAGCTTCGGCGGCGCTTCCGTGCCCTTTTTCTTTTGCACGTCGGTCACGGTGAACGGTTCTCCTTCAATGGTCTTGAAGGCAGCCTCGCCATCTTCTTTCTTGTCAAAGCGGCCTTTGGTGGCGGTAAACGTTGTGTCCCGATAGATGGTAGCCAGCACCCAATACGTCTCGGGCTTGAAGTTGTCTATTTCTTTCTGCCTGCTCACTATCAGCGCCAAGGTGGGTGTCTGCACCCGTCCGATGCTCAGCACCTGTCGGTTGCGTCCGTATTTCAGGGTGTACAGGCGCGTGGCGTTCATGCCCAATATCCAGTCGCCGATGGCGCGTGACAACCCCGCCAGATACAGCGGTTCGTAGACCGATTGCTCTTTCAGCTTGTTGAATCCCTCGCGTATGGCCTCGTCGGTCATCGAGCTTATCCATAACCGCTTCACGGGGCATTTGGCTTGTGCCTTCTGCATCACCCACCTTTGAATCAGCTCACCCTCTTGCCCCGCGTCGCCGCAGTTGATGATGCTGTCGGCGTGCTGCATTAGTTGTTCGATGACGGCAAACTGCCGTTTGATGCCCTCGTCGTCGATAAGCTTGATACCGAAGCGCGGCGGCAACATGGGCAGGGCGGCCAGGCTCCAGTGTTTCCAGTTGTCGTAGTAGTCGTTGGGCTCTTTCAGACAACACAGGTGTCCGAAGGTCCACGTCACTTGGTAGCCATTGCCCTCCATATAACCGTTTTTCGAGCTATGGGCGCCGATGATGCGTGCGATGTCTTTGGCCACGCTTGGTTTCTCTGCTATGCAAACAATCATTGTCAGTATCTGTCTTTCGTTTTCTACAGTTCCACCACCGTGATGCCCGCGCCGCCAAACTGCACATGCTCGTCACGGTAGCTGGTTACGTTGGGTATGCCCGAGAGGTAGTCGCGGATGAGTTGGCGCAGGATGCCGTTGCCCTTGCCGTGTAGGATGCGCACCCGATCCATGCCTATGAGGATGGCATCGTCGATGAAATACTGCACGGCGTTCAGGGCCTCGTCGCCCCGCATGCCGCGCACGTCCAGGTCTTGGTGAAAGTTCTTGCGGTGCTCGTCGATGGTGTCGCGTGTTTTTTTACTTATCTTCACGGCCCCCAGTCGTTCTTCCAACGTAGGTTGCGTGGTTTGCTCGATGGCATGTTCCAACCTACTGGCGCGCATCTTGGTGCGCATGTCGCCGAAGATCACGGTGGCGTTGTCGCCCTCCACCTGCTCAACGGTGCCGATGGTGGTGAGTCCGATGATGCGTACCCGGTCGCCCGGCGCGATGGTTTTTCGCTGTTGCTGGCGGTCGGCAGCCTGTCGCACCTCTTCTTGTCGCTTCTGTTGCTGCTTGGCTTTCTCGGCCTTGCGCTTCTCTTTGCGTTCTTTGCGAAGCTTCATCTGTTCCACCTTCTTGGCAAATTGCTCATCGCTCATGGTGCCGTTGGGCGCTTGGGAATCGTCGGCCTTGATGCCCTGCTCAAACACCTTCAAATCCTCTCGTATGCGCCGCGTGGCCTCTTTCTCAGCCTGTTGCTCGCGTATCTCGCGTATGGCGTTCTCAATGCGCTTGTTGCTCTGCCTGAACAGTTCGTCGGCCTGCTCTTTGGCGCGCTTGATGATGAGCTTGCGTTCTTGCTCCACCTCACGAATGTCGTTCTCGTAGCGTGCGATGGTCTTCTCCATATCCTTCTCGCGTTGGTGGATGGTTTGCCGCTTGTTCTCCCAGTAGCGCTTGTCGCGCACGATGTCCTGAAGGTATTTGTCGCTTTGTATGTAGTCGGTCCCCACGACGTCGCTGGCCTTGCTGATCACCGTTTCGGGGATGCCCGTCTTGCGCGCTATCTCGATGGCAAAGCTGCTGCCCGGCTGTCCGATGGCCAACTTGAACAAAGCCTGCATCTCGTGGCGGTCGTAGAGCATGGCGCCGTTTACCACACCGGGGTGAGCGTCGGCGTAATGTTTCAGGTTCTGGTAGTGGGTGGTGATGACGCCCCATGCCTGTTTGTCGCAAAACTGCTCCAGCACCGCCTCGGCAATGGCACCGCCTATCTGTGGCTCGGTGCCGGTGCCAAACTCGTCGATGAGCAGCAGGGTGCTGGGATTGGCCGTCTTCATCATGTTCTTCATGTTGAGTAGGTGGCTCGAGTAGGTGCTCAGGTCGTTCTCAATGCTCTGCTCGTCACCGATGTCAATCATCAGGTGTTCGAAGATGCCCGCCTTTGAGCGTTCGCCAACGGGGATGCTCAGTCCGCATTGCAGCATGTATTGCAGCAGTCCCACGGTCTTGAGGCATACCGACTTGCCGCCTGCGTTGGGTCCCGAGATGATGAGCATGCGCTTCTGGGGCGTGAGGATGATGTCGAGCGGCACCACCTGTTTGCCCTGTTTCTCCAGCGACAGCCTGAGCAGGGGGTGCGTGGCCCCAATCCAGTCGATGTACGGCTGTGACTGTAGTTGCGGCTCGATGGCCTTGATGAGTTTGCCCAACTCGGCCTTGGCGCGCACCAAGTCAATTTTGGCCAGCATGCCGTAGGCCGCCAACAGCTCTTTGACGTGCGGCCGCACTTCACGCGTCACCTCTGAGAGAATGCGAATCACCTCTTTGCGTTCCTCGCTCTCCAGCTCCCTGATGCGGTTGTTGGCCTCCACCACCTCGGTGGGTTCGATGAACACGGTGCGTCCCGTGGCCGACTCGTCGTGCACGATGCCCTTGATTTTGCGTTTCAGTCCCGGTGCCACGGGGATGACCAAACGACCGTCGCGCAGGGTGGGGGCCACGTCTTTGTCTACCACTCCCTCGCTCTGGGCGGCGCGCAGGATGCTGACCAGCGTGCGCGAGATGCTGCCCTCGGTGCGTTTCAGCTCGCTGCGTATCTGTGCCAGAGCCGGTGAGGCGTTGTCGCGGATGTGTCCCAACTTATCGAGAATCTGGTCGATGCGCCGCAACAGCTGCGGAAACACCACCACGCCACGCGTCAGTTCTTGCAGGGCAGGGTAGCGGTAGCGGGTGGGGCGGCTGTCATCGTCATCCCCCTCGCCATCCCCCTTGACTTGTCTTTCGCCTTGTCCGTCATCGGCATCGTCGCCTTCGGTCTGAGCCAGAAAGCGCACGATGGCGATGATGGTCTCCAGCGAGCGGCGCAGGTCAAACAGCTCGTCTTCCTCCAAGTGCGTGTTCTCCAGTCGGATGCGGGCGATGGCCTGTCGCATGTCGAAGAAATATTGCAGTGGAAAGTTGTCGTCCTCCTGCTGTATGCGCCTCATCTCCCGCGTCTGCTCAAGCCACGCACTGATGGTGGCGGCGTCGGTGCAGAACGCCAGAGCGTCCACCTGCTCCTTGCCCAGCGTGGAGAGGCAGCGCGCCTTCAGCAGTTCGCGTATCTTGTCAAAGCCAATCTTGCTTTCAAAGTTGGTTGGGTAAATCATGCTGCAAAGATAATCATTTACGCACAAATGGCCATCTTTACCAAAGCGCAACCTTGCCTATTTTCCCTAAATCAATTGAGGCCGTTGGCACGCCGAGGGCCTTGAACACCCTGCTCATGGTTGGAATGCTGATGCTGTAACCTTTTTCCAGTCTTGAAATCTGAGCACGCTTCACCCCGATGCGCTCACCCAATTCCTCCTGGGTGAGGTTCTGTTCAATCCTGGCTTTCTTGATGGCTTCGCCTATTCTGTAAGCATGTAAAGCCGCCTCGACTCTACGTTCGTGTTCGTCCCTTACAGGAGTACCTATCTTGCCTAAAACCTCGTCTTTCACTTCCTCTAAGGAGTAAAGTTTCATATTACCTATCTGTTTCATGTCCTGTATTTTTTCTTGAGTTCAAAGTATTGTTTCATGGTGACTTCCGCCATCGCTATCTCCTTTTTCGGGGTCTTTTGCGTCTTCTTGATGATGCCATGCGTAGCTACTATCAACGTCTGTGTTTCTGTGTCCCAAAAAGCAAACAGACGGTAAGCTATCCCATTATAGAGCGTGCGAAACTCCCATATATCAGTGTTATCCAACTTCTTAAAGATTTTGCTGTTTCTTTCTCCTCTTGCAACTCTATCCACGTTGTAGATTATCTTACTATACGCAGGCTTTGGTAAGCTTTGCAGGAATTTCTTAGCCTCTTCTAATAAGACGAGTTGGAATGTTGCCATATTTCTAGTCATTTATCTATGCAAAGATAGAAAAAGTTTCTAATATACGAAACATTTACACCTATTTTAACTTGTATTTCACACAGTTCTTTCATTTAAAAATAATGTATTTTGTTGTTGTAAACAGCGCAGATAAAATCAACAACGAAATAAACAGAAAACACGAAAATGTGAGTGTGATATTAAAAAGAAGTCAAAGACCGTAGACGTTCTTCCGTGAAATATCTTTTGCTCCAACGCTTCTTTCGTTTCTTTTGCGTTTTTCGTTGTTAAGAAATGAAATATCATGATGCTTTTCGTTTGCTTTTGTTTCACCATCTTTGCCACGTAAAGGCAAGAGCCGTGAGCCATTTTCGTTCTGTTTTCTCATTCCGTTCATTGTTTTTCCCGCAAATGTAGGTCGTTTTGAAGTACCATCCAAAAAACATCAATAGGCTTAGCGGGAGCAAAATGATGCAGCATGGGCATGACGTTAACGTTCCGAACGAGGAGAGTGGGAAGCGGGGAACCAGTGCAGCGGGTAGCAGTGGTTGGGGAGTGGAGAGCGAGGAACGAGTTGAGCGGGTTGCGGTGACGGGAGGGTAGGGAGAGGGAAACGAGTTGAACGGGTAGCGGTGATGGGAGAGAGGATAGCGGGGAACCAGTGCAGCGGGTAGCGGTGTTGGGAGAATGGGGAGTTGGGAACGAGTTGAGCGGGCAGCGGTGCCCGGAGAATGGGAAGCGGGAAAAGTTGGAAAGGCGTGACCGATCATGCGGCATCGTGTCCTCGACGCTGTTTTTTATCGTTTGTAATGAATTTTTATTTCTTAAAAAAACGACGACGGCGACGTTTCCCGTCCTATCGTCGTCGGATTATCAGTATGATGAGTATCATCAGTATCATTAGTATGATTAGTATTATTAGTATATATAGGAGCCATGCTTGATTATCAATGAGTTAGGAGGGGGTAAATTGATTGTTCGTTCAATTATGAATCAATTATGGTTCAACGAACGATTCATGTTCGGCAATCTTTCGTTTGAATTTTTTGGAAGGCTCAACCTCTCATGGAGCGTTCTTTTTTATCACGAATTGTTAAGTATTTTTACGTCAGCCCCTGTGTGATTCGCTTCATTTTCAACGCCCTGCAATGGATAGTCTGTTGCCCTGCAATCTCTTTGGAATTGGCCCTCAAAGTCATGTTGATTGGCAGCTCATGTCATGGAGTTTTCGTCCACCTTATTAAATAGGGTTGGGGACGCGTAGAGTTAACCCGTTTGTTTTGCACTCCGATTTTGAATCTGCAAGGCAAGGTCACGGGCTGTAAGCCCAAAAGCTTATAGCCCAGGGCAACGCCCTGAGGTTGGGATGAGTTGGGGTGACTGCGCCCTGTATGGGAAAAAGCATGTGATTATCATATTGTTACGCTTGCTTTCCCTAATGCTTTTGCCCTTACAGGGCGTACACCTACTTACATGCTTACCCATGGCGATGCCATGGGCTTTATGCTTTTGGGCTTTCAGCCCGTTATGTTCTTCAAGTCTTTCAGACCGCTAAGCTTCAGGGTTTTCAGCTCTTGGACTGCAGCGTCACCACATCGGAAAAAAATGGTTACCTATTGTATACATACCTTACGCGAGTTCGGGATAAGAAAAGTTCTTAAAAAGTTGGTAATCTCGCTTATTATTTGTACTTTTATAGTTGAAAATCAATAAGTTATAAATAAAAACAAAGCGATGATTACCAAAGATAAAGTTACTGAAATATTCTATATTACCGACGAGATTAATGTGTGTGGAGCGTATTTATAAAAGTCTTATATGGAAAAGTGTTCGCTGACAGAGGATAATCAAGGCAACTGGAACTTTTCTAAAGATTTTCTTATCCCGAACTCGCATAGGGAATAGACCATAAATTGTTTATTTCTTTTAAAAAATTGCAAAATACGCAGAAATTTATTATAAAAAAAATGCAAAATACAAAAGAAACCTTATCTTTGCCAACAAATTAAATACAGACAGAGATTGGAATCCACTTTTTCACATAGCTATTTACCCTATTGCACCAAACATACTTTGGTGCAGGATGTGCTGCAAAGAAAAAACAACTTTCTTTCTTTTAACGCAAATTATTTGGTAGTTCCAAATAATTTTGTACTCTCTCTCTCTCTCTCTCTCTCTCTCTTATATAATAATAGGTATATCTTCTCTTATTCCCCTTTCTGCGCATTCTGCATTATTGCGCAGCGACTCTTTGTGTCCGTTTGTGGAGGGTAATTCCCTGCCTTCCTTTATGGAAGTATA
>JAQYPT010000100.1 GCA_028726625.1 Prevotellaceae bacterium
AACGTTATACAGACAAGAGAATTATGTCGATACAAAAGAAATTGAACGAAAGACCGAGAGAAAAATTAAACTTTTCTACACCAAAACGAGAGTTCTTCAAACACGTTTTGTAATTTTGCACTTGCTGGTTGACTCTAAGACCATGCGTTGCGTTTAATATGTCTTCAGGTTTTATCATAATCGTTATTTTTTGCGAAGCTAATTTTTTATATCTATCATGGAAAATACACCACTATCATATATTTACAAGATTCAACTCGGGTGCATTGATGGTAGGCAAACCATTTATATAGATTAATTTGTTATATGGTGTGGTTATTTCATCAACTTCTATCTTACTTATAGCTTCGCTGTCGAAATCTAACCTGTATATGGGAACAAATGCCAATCCGTTGGTGTCGAACACTACTAACTTCCCATGGTTGCTGCAGATAAACCAATGAACTCTTCCACCTCGCTGCAGCCTTGCTTCTAACTTTTTCAACCCTAATTTGTCAATTTTAGGCTCCATTTCAAACAGTCTCATAGTGCAATGCCATTAAGTCTACATAATTTTATTATCTCACGAGAAGTCTTTGCACCAAGCTTGTTTTTAACTCGTGTAAGCAAAGACTTTGTTGTACTTCTGTTTTTATGAAGTTGTTGAGAAATCTCGTCTAAGGTGTAGCCTGATAAATAGAGTCTGGTAATATCTCTTTCGCTGATACTCAAAACTATATGGTTTTTAGGCTTACAAATTACGTTTTCGTTTTTACAGATACCCCTCAGAGGACACTGAACTTCTTCGAAGTAAAGAATGCCATCTTCAATGTCGTTGGTCAAGAGGTCGTTTGCACCAAAATTACACCTTACAAATCTCTCCACCATTTTGAACATATCACCATTGTACATTTCCGACAAAGCCGTGTAAGCCTTGCTGTAACGCTTCTGTATGATATGGGAAATATACTCATTCATCTCAACCGAAAACTTGGTTAATCTCCGTTCTTCCTCACCATTTGTGCAGTACATCACCCTGCCGTCTGGTGTGTTGTGAAATTCTACTTTTTCCATGTTTCTTCGTTTATTATTTGGTGAATAACAATTGTTTCAACCTTTGAAAAATGAAGCCTACCAGAAAATTTCGCTCTTAAAGTCGAATAACCTATTTCTAAGTGATAGGCTATGTAATTGAGTAACTTTCCTTTCTCCTCCTTGCTTAGATTCGTGTAATAATCCTGCAGGGTTACATCGTTCATTTCATTAACGTTTTGCTTGTTCATGCTATGTTTAATTACTATATTTGTTGCAAAGATAATAACACAATCTACAATCTCCAATTATGATGGGAATTATTTTCCTACTTATGGCGGAATTAACTTTTTTTCACATGGCACGCTATTTTAATACACTTGACCATGAACGCCTCCAACAGTTGATTTCAGAGGCTGGTCTTACAGAGAGAGAATTTTGCAAATTGTTTTGGGGTGCTAGAACACATCAAACTTTGAAATATTTCATTGAAAAGCCTGACCCAAGAATTAGTAGTGTTGTAAAAATCGCCGAGATACTTAACTGTTCTATAGACGATGTAATGGCCGATTCAGACGAATTTAGGACAAAGAGTATTTCTAATTTTTTACAAAAAGACAAACAAATAATTAATCAAGAATTAACAGCATTAAAATGTGAAATAGAATCTAATCGAGAGCTACTAAAAGAAAAGGACGCAAGAATTTCTGATCAAAAAGTATATATTGAGCATTTGGTTAAACTCCTCCATAATGAAGTTGAAAATGGACAGATGTCGAACAACAACGAAGAATAATAACTTCTTTTTCTGCTTATTTTCCCCTTAAAGTAGGATTTTTCTAATTAAAACTCTATCATGTCTCCGCAACTATAACGCTTGGAAGTCCTGTAAATAAGGAGTTTCAAGCGTTTTTCGTTTGGGTATGACAGGACGCATGCCGCACGTCATCATGAACTGCAACAGAGCAGAAACACGATTCGTCTACAGCATCATTCGAGAAAAAGGAATAAATTCTTATGCATCCACACCTATTATATCTTAAGTTTTTTCGTATCTTTGCAGTCATAACAACGATTATGTAGACGACAAGACGCATGGAGACATCGGTCTTGCATCACTAACATTAAATATTATGACAGTAAAAGAGGATCATAGCACGGAAGAGAAGAAGAGTTTGAGTTTTGTGGAGCAACTCGTTGAAGACGACCTTGCCAAGGGTAAGAATGGCGGTCGCATTCAAACACGCTTCCCTCCAGAACCCAATGGCTATCTGCATATAGGACACGCCAAGGCCATCTGCATGGACTTTGGCATCGCCGAAAAATACAACGGAGTGTGCAATCTTCGGTTCGACGACACCAATCCCAGCAAAGAAAACAACGAATATGTGGAGAATATCCTGCATGACATCAGTTGGTTGGGATTCAAATGGGGAAATGTTTATTATGCTTCCGACTATTTTGAGAAGCTTTGGGACTTTGCTGTGTGGATGATTAAGCAAGGACTCGCCTACATTGACGAGCAGACCTCCGAGGAGATTGCACAGCAAAAAGGAACGCCCACCACACCTGGTACGGCCTCGCCTTACCGCGACCGACCCATCGAGGAGTCGCTGGAGCTGTTCAACAAGATGAACACTCCTGAGGCTGTGGAAGGCAGCATGGTGCTTCGTGCCAAGTTAGACATGGCCAACCCGAACATGCACTTCCGCGATCCTATCATCTATCGCATCATACACATTCCGCATCACAGGACAGGAACCAAATGGAATGCATACCCCATGTACGACTTCGCCCATGGACAGAGTGACTATTTCGAAGGCGTTACCCACTCTATTTGTACGCTCGAGTTTGTTCCTCACCGCCCATTGTACGACCATCTTGTTGACTTTCTGAAGACGATGGATGGTTCGGATGATAACATGCAGGACAACCGTCCGCGACAGATTGAGTTCAACCGACTGAATCTCACTTACACCGTGATGAGCAAGCGCAAGCTGCACTCACTGGTAGAAGAGCGATTGGTGTCTGGATGGGACGACCCTCGTATGCCCACCCTGTGCGGTATGCGCCGCCGTGGCTATTCGCCTGAAAGCATTAGGAAATTCATCAAATCCATTGGCTACACCAAGTTTGACGCCTTGAACGACGTTGCCTTGCTCGAAGCTGCCGTGCGCGATGACCTCAATAAGAGGGCATGCCGAGTGAGTGCAGTGCTTGATCCGGTGAAACTGGTCATCACCAACTATCCCGAAGGGAAATCAGAAGAGATGGAAGCCATCAACAATCCTGAGAACGAGGCCGATGGTTCACACCACATCACCTTCAGTAGGAATCTCTGGATAGAGCGTGGTGACTTCATGGAGGACGCTCCGAAGAAGTTCTTCCGCATGACCCCGGGCAAGGAAGTTAGATTGAAGAACGCTTACATCGTGAAGTGTACGGGATGCACGAAGGACGAGGAAGGCAACATTATAGAGATACAAGCAGAGTATGACCCACTGAGCAAGAGCGGCTTGGAGGGAGCCAACAGAAAGGTAAAAGGCACCCTACACTGGGTATCTGCCGACCATTGTAGGCAGGCAGAGGTGCGAGAGTACGACCGTTTGTTCTTCGTTGAGAACCCAGGTGCAGACGAAAGGGATTTCCATGAACTGCTCAATCCTGACAGCTTGCGCGTGTTCCCGAACTGTTACGTAGAAGCATACGCGGCAGACAAACAGCCGGGGGAGTATCTACAGTTCCAAAGAATCGGTTATTTCATGGCCGATCCGGACAGAACAGACGACCACTTAGTATTCAATAAGACAGTAGGACTGAAAGACACCTGGGCAAAGGTTAACAAATAACCTTGCCCTTTCGGGCGTTTTTTCATTCGTTGTACGATGGCAGAAGCATATAATTTTTTTGATAATAAGGAATTCAAGGATAACCTAAAACGATATGAAGAGGCTCATATCCAGGGACTTTCCATCTATTTGGATGCGGATGAATTTGCCGATATCGCAGAGTATTACCGCGGAAAAGGCCGCATAGACGAAGCGCATGCGGTGTTAGACGAGGCGATAAATCTGTTTCCTGGCTCAACAACCCTATGGACTGTCAAAGCCAGAATAACGCTTTTGGAAGGCGGTGATGTGGAGCGTGCTTACGAATACATCAGTCATGTTGATGACAAGGACGACGTAGAATATACCTATACGCTGGCCGAAATCATGATCATGGACGGAAAAGCAAAACAGGCAGACCAACTGTTGCACCGTCGATTTGAGCGGGTTGATGATGAGGAACGGGAAGAATTCAAGCAAGACGTCGCCACCATATACGCAGATTACGAGGAGTTTGACCTCGCCAAAGAGTGGTTCGACCGACTTGAACCCCATGAAGACAACAGTTATAAAGAACTGAAAGGACGCATTGCATTGGGCACTGGCAACCTTGAAGACTGCGAGAACATCTTCCAAGAGCTGATTGATGAAGACCCTTACTCAACGAGCTACTGGAACAATCTGGCGATGCTGCAATTCTTGAAGAGTAATTTCAACGACTCAATTACCAGCAGCGAGTTCTCCATTGCCATCAACCCCGATGATGCAGAAGCCATTCTTACCAAAGCAAACGGACTCTTCAGTTTGGGCAATTACGAAGAGGCGCTGAACTATTTCGACCGATATAGCAAGTTGGTTCCTGATGATTTGTCGGTAGTGATGCTAAAAGGCGTGACGCTTTTGCACCTGAACAAACCAGAAGAAGCACTCACACACTTCAAGAAAGCAGAGAAGATGGGGCGTCATTCGGATTCCAACTTGCCTGAAATCTATCAGGAAATAGCTTTCACCCTGTCACAGCAGGGGCGCGTGGAAGAAGCTCTCGCCTACTTGGACAAGAAGGAAAAGCTGCCCAACGACAACCACTGTGATACCTTGCTGCTCAAAGGACACATTCTCTTGGAGAACGATTATCTGGAAAAGGCACAAGAGGTTTTTCAGGAAGCAATTAGAAGTTCGGACAATTCACCCAGCACTTTTTTACAGATAGCCATATCCGTTTACGACTGTCGATACGTTCACTTGGCATACAACTTATTCTTGTCATACTTCAAAGACATGGGCGACACCTGCCAAGACGGCTACGCTTACTTCGCTCGTTGTGCCAATGAACTGGGAAAAAAGAAAGAATTTGCCCACGCCGTGAAGCTGGCTTGTGAGAGAAATCCGATGGAAGCGAAAATGGTTTTGGCCGACTTGTTTCCCGAAGGAATGAGTACTGAAGAGTATTATCCCTACCTGCTTTCAACAAATACGGATGAGAGAAAGCAAAAATAACCAGCCAAAATAGACAAAACAATGAATTGGTTTTCGTCCCTGATGGGGAATCTTAACTACTGGACAGTATTTTTATTAATGTATATAGAGGGAACAGTGATCCCCGTTCCCTCCGAGTTGATTGTCTCACCCGCTGCCTATCATGCCGCAGCAGGTCATCTGGACGTTGCGCTCGTCATCATCTTTGCCACCCTGGGTGCTGTCCTTGGGTCGGCAACCAACTATGTAGCAGCCTACTATCTGGGCCGCCCCATCGTCTATAGGTTTGCCAACAGCAAGCTGGGACACCTGTGTTTGCTGAATCAAGAGAAGATACAAAAGAGCGAAAAATATTTTAATGACCATGGCGTGATAGCCACCTTGACCGGCAGATTGTTGCCTGGAATCAGGCAAGTGATATCGGTTCCCGCCGGCTTAGCCAAAATGAAGTTTTGGAAATTCATACTCTACACCACCATCGGGGCGGGCATTTGGAATTGTGTGCTGGCCGCCTTGGGTTGGTATTTGCACTCCATCGTACCGGAAGAACAGCTCAACGACAAGATTTTAGAGTACAACGATCATATCAAGGTAGTGATTTTAAGCCTGTTTGGCTTGATGGTAGCCTATTTTGTTATCAAGCATTTTCTCAACAAGCGCAAGAAAAATAAGAACCAATCTTCCAATCCTTCCTGAAAAGAATCAACCAGCTAAAAAACTTGAGGAATCCAACTTCAGCAGCTAATTGTATGTTAACTTTCGTTAATAGCATAACAACTGCAAGCACTTCTGTTATTGTTTGTCAATCAAAATGCCTATCTTTGCACTCACTTTAACGAGAATCGCCGATATGGCTCAGTTGGTAGAGCAACTCATTCGTAATGAGTAGGTCCCCGGTTCGAGTCCGGGTATCGGCTCTCTTGCGGAATTAGCACATCGGTAGTGCGTGGGCTTCCCAAGCCTGAGAGGCGGGTTCGATTCCCGTATTCCGCTCTTTCTTTATCTTTAATCCCCCTTATTTTCTTTTTCTTCTTCAGCACTGAAGATATATTGCATCACGATAGCATCCCGATAGGCCGTTCCATCGTAAAGCCAATCGGCCAGCCTGCACCCCTCGGTGAAGCCCAATTGTACGAACAAAGCCAAGGCACTGCCCTTGTCAGCGGCTACCACGACATAGATTTGATGCAGGTGCAACACGCGTTTGGCATATTTCAACACTTCCTGTACCACCGCCTTGCCATAGCCTTTGCCACGAAACTGCTCTTGAATCACGATGCCTAATTCGGCTCTTTGGTGTTGCGGTGCGAAGTTAACGATATCAACCATGCCAATGGTCTTGCCGCATTCGTTTTCTATTATCAGTCTTACTTGCTTGTCAGTGTAGATATCTCCCGAGGAATGTGCAATGTAGTCGTGCAGCACATACCTTGAATAAGGAACATTGGTCGCACTGACATTCCACAACTTCACATCGTTTTCTATCTTATACAACAAGTCAAGATCTTCGGGCTCCATGGCCCTTAGCTGCGCATGTGTCATGATTTTAACTTCGTTTTATGAGAGAATTTCCGACCCAGTCATCACCATTTTCGTTTGTGGCAGATACGTTCCGAGGCACACTTTCTCGCTAGGTTGTGAGGCAAATATATTCAATACCTCATCAAAATTGTAGGCTTGGGTGTCGTAAACCACGTACACCTTGTCGGCTTGTGGCAACTTCAAAGTCAGATGGCCATCGGGATGATCGTCGTAGGTGGATGTCACAAACTGCGCGCTAAGTCCTTTTCGCCGCGCAATCTCCTCGCACTCCTGCATGGCTTGGCTACTTCCGATGAAGACATACCGCACTGTTTCATGTTTCTTTGCCCGAAAAAGTCCCAATCCCTGTTTGGCCTTCACCGCCTGCATGCTTATCAAAGCCACGAGTGCCTTAGCGTAGATGGCCATCTTAATGGGCAAACCCAGCAGGATGCTCATGCCGCCATAATGCTTTTTGAAGAATATCAGCATGGCTTGATAGAACACATGCACGTAACGATAGGACGATTTTTGCGTGCTTTCTCCCTTGTAATGCAGTATTCTCAACGGAAGATACCAGTTGTGATAACCCTTCTGAAGCAAGCGGTAAGACAGGTCTATGTCCTCTCCATACATGAAGAAATCTTCGTCGAGCAAGCCCACATCCTCGAGTGCCTTTCGCGGAACGGCGAAAAACGCACCGCTGACAATTTCTATCTCGGCTGGTTCATCCCAGGGCAGGTGCCCCATGTAGTACTTTGCAAAGCGTTTACTCGTGGGATATTTCGCACACAATCCGCACATTTTGTAAAAGGCTGTCCATGGCGTTGGCACCCCTCTGCGCGACTCTTTCGCATCAAAGCCTTGTTGATTCATCATCCGAACGCCCACGCCACCTACGCCTTCGTGCGAATCCATCCAATCAATGAGTTGGCGCATGGTATGTTCACCGACGATTGTATCGGGATTCAACAACAAGACATATTCACCCTTGCTTTGCCTGATGGCAAGATTGTTGGCCCTGGCGAAGCCCAAATTATGATTGCTGCTGATTAGATTCACCGTGGGGAACCTACCTGAAAGATAGTCTACCGACCCGTCTACGGAGGCATTGTCTACCACAAAAATCTCGGCATCTACATCCTTGAGCGACCGTGTTAATGAGATTAAACACTGCTCAAGATAGTACTTTACATTGTAGTTGACGATGATGACAGACAGCTTCACTCCTTGCATGATCTTTCACGGTTAAACCTTCTCGTCACCTTTTGTCTCCGTCACGCAACGATCCAAGGAGGGATAGATGAAAAACAAACTTAGAAACACAATGACTGCCATGTAACAAAACGCTGCATGGACGAAGAGATAATAAAACAAGACGTTGACCACCAGCAGCACGCCCAACACGTTCAAGCGCACACTGCCCCACCTTTGGAGCGCGCGTAACGCCTGTGCGTCATCGCTTTTCAGCGCCTCTGCCACCTTTTTATACTTAAACAAGCGTAACGAAAGCGGAATACAACAGATGGTGAGTAGCTCCATAACCACCAGACAAACAAACTCTTTCTGGCCCGAACCAGCCCAATTCCCTGATGCCAGGGCACCCGTTTCAAACAGCACCACCATCAACAAAGACAGGATGATGGGCAAAAAAAACTGAATCATCAACAGGCGTTGCACGCTTCTTATCTGGTTCATGGAATTCAATGTATATCAATGTAACACCCAACCCATCTCCTCCGAGCTTGGTCAGATGTGTTTTTTGTTTATCGTTCAAACGGTGTTCTGTTCACAATCGAGCGTCCCAAAGTCACCTCATCCGTGTACTCCAGCTCATCACCTACGGAGATTCCGCGCGCTATCACAGAGAGTTTCACGTTCAAAGGAGCCAATTTTCGCGAGATATAAAAATTGGTTGTGTCACCCTCCATCGTCGAACTCAAGGCCAAAATCACCTCCGAAACGCCACCTTCCTCAACCCGTTGCACCAGCGACTGTATTTCCAACTGGTCGGGACCGATGCCATCCATGGGTGAGATGATGCCTCCTAACACGTGATAAAGTCCGCGAAACTGCTGCGTGTTCTCCACCGCCATCACGTCTTGTATGTTCTCCACCACACAAATCAGCGACGTGTCCCTACGTGGGTCCGAACAAATAGGACACACATCTTCATCACTGATGTTGTGACACACCCGGCAGTATTTTACCTCCTGCTTCACTTTAGCGATGGCCGAGGCAAACTGTTCAACGTCACTGTTGCTTTGTCGCAGCAGGTGCAGAACCAATCTCAAGGCCGTTTTACGCCCTATTCCGGGAAGTTTGGAGAACTCGTTGACGGCTTTTTCGAGTAGAACAGACGGATATTGTTGTTCCATTTACAGGTACACGCCAATCCCTATCTTGAAGCCAATGGTGGAAAAGTCACTGTGCTTCTTGAACGACTGGTCATAGTACACGGCGGGTTCAACGGTCACCGTACGACTTAAAAAGTAAGCATAACCTACCTCTACGCCAGGCATCACATCGTTGTAGTTGTGGTTGGCATGAATCAACTTACAGTTAACGCCCAGGTAGATGCCATTTTGAACAATGTAGTAACGTCCACCAACACCCACAGAAATATAATCGGGAACCGACTCATATCCGCTATGTTGATAGCTCAAATTGCCCAAAACCATCAAGTTGTCCTCAAAAAGATAGCCAGCATGTGCCTGAATGCCTAAATTGAGCTTGTCCAAACCGCTGTAACTCAGATTCAATCCGGTCAACGAACCACCGATATACGTCTTGTCTTGTTCAAACTGTGCGCTGGCCGTGAGGGTCATCAGCAACGCCGCAATCATTGTTAATAGCTTCTTCATTTTCATCAAAGAATTATTATGTAAGTATATTTTCCATCTCCTCAACAGGCTCCACTCACACCGTTTTTCTCCGCACACACAAGTGCTTTTGCACCAAGGTTGATGCTGGTTTGCAGCCTAAATTGAACGCTACGGCTGGAGCAGTGATGTATTTTGCAAAAGTACATAATATATTTGAGAACCGAAAAAATATCCGTATCTTTGTCAGCATAATTCTTTTGAACGAACAGACAGGATGAAACGATTCTCACTATCCATCATATTGGCAACGCTCTCTCTTCTCGTATCCGCCCAATCTACCACCCCTTTGCTGCAAAACGCCTTATGCTCCTCGCCCAAACGCGAGGTGAGAGCCGTGTGGCTGACCACCATCGGCGGATTGGATTGGCCTAAAACCTACGCACACACCGCGTACACAAAGGAAAAACAGCAGGAAGAATTGCGAAAACTGCTCGACCAATATCAGCGTGCCGGCATCAACACCATCTTGCTGCAAACCCGCGTCAGAGGGACGATGATTTACCCATCCGCCTACGAACCATGGGACGGCTGCCTGTCGGGCGTGCCAGGAAAGAGTCCGGGGTACGACGCTTTGGCATTTGCCATTGACGAATGCCACCGCCGCGGCATGGAGTTGCACGCCTGGGTAGTTACCATGCCGCTGGGAAAATGGAACGGGTTGGGTTGTAAAACCATGAGGAGAAAGCTGCCGGCATTGGTCAGAAGGATTGGCGCAGATGGCTATATCAACCCCGAAAAGCCTCAAACAGCTGATTATCTCGCCACCATCTGCGAAGAAATAACCCGCAACTACGACATCGACGGCATTCATCTCGACTACATCCGCTATCCCGAAAACTGGCCGCTTCGCATCAACAGGACGGAAGGCCGCCGCAACATCACCCGCATCGTGGAAGCCATTCACGCCAAAGTGAAGCGGCTCAAGCCCTGGGTGAAGATGAGTTGTTCGCCCATCGGCAAGTATGATGACCTGCCCAGATACACCAGTCGGGGATGGAACGCCTACACCAAGGTGTGCCAAGATGCGCAAGGATGGCTCAAAACAGGATTGATGGATCAGCTCTACCCCATGTTGTATTTCAAAGATAACAACTTTTTTCCCTTCGCCATCAACTGGAAAGAAGAGAGCTGCGGCAAGATGATTGTTCCCGGACTGGGCATCTATTTCATGTCGCCCAGTGAGCGTAACTGGCCCATCGACGTCATCAAGCAAGAGCTGAACGTTGTCAGACAATACGGTATGGGGCACGCATACTTCAGAGGAAAGTTCCTGACAGACAATACCAAGGGCATCTACGACTTCGCAGAGAATGATTTTACCCGCTATCCAGCACTCGTCCCAGCCATGACCTGGCAACACACTACGCCGCCAATGCAGCCAACCCGCCTCCGGTTGGACAGCACCAAAGCCACGTTGAGTTGGTCGGGAGCGAAAGATTGCAGTGACGCTCCCTACCTGGTTTACAACGTTTATGCCAGTCGGCAGGCTCCCGTTGACATTCATGATGCGCGCAACATCGTGGCCGCGCGCATCCCCTCAACCTCCACTCGCGTGCCTACCGCGCAAGGCATGGCGTACGCCGTGACGGCCATGGACCGCTATGGCAACGAGAGCGAACCGCTACAAACGCATCAAAAGCCCATCAAGACCACCCACTTCCCACCGGCAACGCTGTTGCCCTGTGACGGACAGCGCCTGCAACTGCCCGACAAGGGACAGACACTGGATGCCCTTTTCGTGCTTATCGAATCGCTGCAAGGCACCATGGTCACCACCCGTGTATACCAAGGAAAGTATGCCGACGTGTCAAAACTGCCCGAGGGGATGTATGTGCTGCGCTCTATCAACAGGAAAGGCTATCGGCATCGCCTCGGCCATTTCATGGTGAAGCGTAATCCGAATTTATAAGATTTGTTTCGCTTCCCCAAATTATCCCCACAACAACCTGTCTTATACTGAAATAGCTTGACACATAATCAAACTCAAAAAAAGTAAAAAAACATGACGAAATCAAGTAAAAGAAGAGAGTTTAGTGATGCGTTCAAGCTGCAAGTGTTAAGTGAATATTTTTCTGGCGGCGGTTCTA
>JAQYPT010000101.1 GCA_028726625.1 Prevotellaceae bacterium
GAGTTCGGGGCGGACGCATTCCTCGAGCTTCATTCCGTCTTTGAGACCGCCAAGAAACACGGAAATACTCCATATAACGCTGTTCAAGCCTTGTTTGAGGTTTGAAAATCTGGCATGCCATTACCACCGCTGAATAGTTACGAAAAATAACATAGAAAGCGAATTTGGCAAAGCCATGCGGCATGTTCATGTCGGCAGCATTTGTTTCATTTGCAGAACGCTTGCGTTCATTGTCTTGTTTAGTTGATTCGTGCCATTCGTGCCATTCGTTGTTCAACAGTATTGGCCCTTCAATGAAATTGCCGTGTGGTCTACAACGGCGAGATATATAATAATAGTTACGATTTCCCGTTATCGTTAAAAAGCACGATTCTATAAAGCATGAAACATCATATATTACTGTCCGTTCTACTGTTCGCAACTGGAGTGGGGCATGCCCAGGCCGATTTCGATGCAGAAAACGCATCGCCGTGGAACATCGGTGAGAACATTCATTATCAGGTAGAGTTACAAAGTTCGTTCGCCGATGGCAAAACACCCTTGTGGCTCCATTCCAACCGGCATGGCTTGAGTTCGTTGGAAAAAAACAACGGTTATCTGCGCGCGGCCTTGATCAGACCCTTGCGTACCGACTCGGCGCGCAAATGGGGGATAGGCTATGGCCTGGATGTGGCGGCGGGTGTCAATCATACCAGCAAAATGATGGTTCAACAGGCCTTTGTCGAGCTGCGGTGGTTGCATGGCGCGCTCTCGATAGGGAGCAAGGAATACCCCATGGAGTTGAAGAACAACCGCTTGAGTAGTGGTTCGCAAACGTTAGGTATCAATGCCCGCCCCGTTCCGCAAGTGCGTTTGGCCTTGCCCGATTACTGGATGTTGCCCTTTGGCAACAGGTTGTTGCATGTGAAAGGACACGTCGCCTACGGCAAGATGACGGACGACAACTGGCAGCACAGTTTTACCCAGCGCCAGTCTAAGTATGCCGATAACGTGCTGTTTCACAGCAAGGCTGGCTATTTGAAGATAGGCAATGAAGACCGGTTCTGTCCGTTTTCGATCGAAATGGGGTTGGAGATGGCCACTCTTTTTGGTGGAACGGGCTATCAACCCAAGTCTGACGGAACGGTCAGCGTAATTCAGAGCCAAACGGGTTTCAGGGCTTTTTGGAATGCCTTCATGCCCGGTGGCTACGACGCGCCTGAGGAGGGCATCGTTTATCAGAATGTGGAAGGCGATCAACTGGGCAGCTGGCTCATACGGATGAACTATGATGCGGACGCTTGGTGCTTGTCTCTGTATGGTGAGAAGTTTTTCGAAGACCACTCGTCCATGTTCCAACTCGATTACGACGGGTACGGAACGGGTGACGAATGGAATGTCAAGAAGAAAAGAAAGTTCTTTGTTTACGACTTCAAGGACATGATGTTAGGTGTGGAACTCAATCTGAAATACAACGACCTGGTGCGCAACGTGGTATTTGAATATCTGTACACCAAGTATCAAAGCGGTCCCGTGTATCACGACCACACGCAGAACATGAGTCACCATATCTCGGGCATCGACGATTTTTACAATCACTACATTTACCCCGGGTGGCAGCATTGGGGAGAAGTGATGGGCAACCCGCTGTATCGTTCGCCACTCTACAACGAAGATGGACGTATCAACGTTCAGAACAATCGGTTCAAGGCCTTCCACCTGGGGGTGTCGGGCGAGCCATGGAATGGCGTGAGCTATCGTCTGTTGACCACTTGGCAGGAGGGATTGGGAACCTATAAAATGCCCTTCGCCGCCAAACAGCACAACGTAAGCGTGATGCTGGAAGTTGGCTGCCGCCTCAAACATGGCTGGAATATCCGAGGAAGCTATGGGGGCGATTTCGGAGACATTTTGGGCAACAACCAAGGCGTACAGCTCACCATCAGCAAACATGGAGTGTTCAACCTGTAAACGGATTATTGAAATGAAAAAAGTATCTTATATCCTCCTCTCTATCCTGATGCTCGCAACATGGACCTCGTGCGAGCTGGAAACATCTAACAATGGGGCCTTAGATGGTTATTGGCGTTTGCAACAAGTAGACACCTTGCAAACCAAGGGGACGGCCGACCTCTCTACGCAACGATTGTTTTGGTCGGTTCAAGGCAAGATACTCATGCTCAACGATTTGGATTACCGGTACCCTGAGTGTGTGATGGAGTTTGAACACCGTGACCAGCGTCTGACGTTGCACAGGCCATTGATTTCAGATCGTACCAAGGGCGACCCCGTGATAGACGATGTGAAGATTCTCTATCCATACGGCATTCGGCGACTGGATGAGCAGTTTGAGGTGGAACGGTTAGATGGTTCGCGTATGATTCTGCGCAGTGAGCAGCTTCGGTTGGTGTTCACCAAATTTTAAATGCAACGGATGGCCCGTTCACTACAAATGGTCGTTTGTCGTCAACCTTATTTTTTGTTTTAACAACGAATTGAACCAATAAAACAAATCCGTTCATTGTCTTGTTTAGTTGATTCGTGTCATTTGTGTCATTCGTAGTTCAACCACAATCATGTTCATTCGTTGTTGAAACAAAAAGAAAAGGGGGTGCATCAAAACGATGATGCATCCCCCTATCATGTTGTCAGGGCTTTCGCCCCATGCTTTATAGGTTGTGTGATTGCAACATGGCCTTTGGGTCGAGAATCTTGTCAACCTCTTCGGCACTCATGAGCTTCTTCTCCACCACAATCTCGTGCAGGCTCTTACCGGTCTCCAGTGCTTCCTTAGCTACCTTGGTGCTGTTTTTGTACCCAATGTATGGGTTCAGCGCCGTGACGATGCCGATGGAATGCTTCACCATATCGAGGTTGTGCTTCTCGTTCAAGGTGATGCCGCTTACGCATTTCTCCCTGAAGGTGTTCATGACGTTGGTCATCCAGGTGATGCTTTCAAACATGCACTCTACGATGACAGGCTCCATGACGTTGAGTTGCAGCTGTCCGGCTTCGGCAGCCATGGTGATGGCCATGTCGTTACCGATGACCTTGAAGCACACTTGGTTGGTTACCTCGGGTATGACGGGGTTCACCTTACCCGGCATGATGGAAGAACCTGGTGCCATGGCGGGCAGATTGATTTCGTGCAAGCCGCAACGAGGACCTGATGCCATGAGGCGGAGGTCGTTGCAAATCTTGGATAACTTGACCGCCAGTCGCTTCAATGCTCCTGAGTAGCTTACATAATCGCTGGTGTCTGGTGTGGCCGCAATCATGTCTTTGGCCTTCACAAACTTGTCGCCGGTGAACTTGGTGAGATACTCGGTCACCAAATCAGCATAGCCTGGTACGGCATTGAGGCCTGTGCCAATGGCTGTGGCCCCCATGTTGATGGTGAGTAGTTTCTTCGCATTGTATTCGATGTACTCCAGCTCATCTTCCAATGTGTTGGCGTAGGCGGCGAACTCTTGTCCCGATGTCATAGGCACAGCGTCTTGCAGTTGGGTGCGACCCATCTTCACAGCGTCTTTAAACTCGTTGGCCTTGGTGCGCAAGCAGTTTACAAGTGCTTTCAAACTCTTCAACAAGTCTTTGTTCATGCGGTAGGCCGCATAGCGTAAAGCCGTTGGGTAAGCGTCGTTGGTAGACTGTCCGCAGTTGACATGGTCGTTGGGGTAGCAGTGCACATAGTCACCTTTCTCATATCCCATCAACTCCAATGCACGGTTGGCAATCACCTCGTTAGCATTCATATTCACGGATGTGCCGGCTCCACCTTGCATCATGTCAATGCAGAAGTTGTCCCACAGCTTGCCTCCAATGATATCATCGGCAGCTTGACAGATGTGTTCTGCAATTTTTTTGTCAAGGGCACCCAACTCAGCGTTGGCTGCTGCTGCTGCCTTCTTGACGTATGCGATGGCCATGATGAACTGGGGATAATCGCACATCTTGGTATTGGAAATGCGATAATTGTTGATGGCGCGCTGCGTTTGAACGCCATAATAAGCGTTTGCTGGCACTTGTAATTCGCCCAAGAGATCAGACTCTATTCTGTATTTTTCGTTTTGTTCCATTGTGTTTGCTATTGATTTATGTAGTTGTTTTTTTATGTTTGTCATGGTTCGTCATTAACAGACGAACGTGGACACGAGGGGTGTCTCACGTTCATCTTGGTGTAAAAGGCCTGTTGTTAGAATGCCTTGATTCTGTACATAAAGCCCAGTTCGATGCGATTGGTGTTGTAGTCAGCCAATTTACTCTTGTCCGTGAACTTGAAGTTACGGCCGATGTATGACAAGAATACGCGGCAGTCTTGTGACTTGACGGGATAATATTCCAAGCTGGCCATGTAACCAAAAGACTTACGGTAGTTCTTGAGTTCTTCTATCTTGCTGACACTTGCCGTTTCGTACATACCTTTGAGCATCAGGTTCCACTGATCAACGAACTGCCAATTGGCCTTGGTTACAAACGAATTGTAGTTCACCTTGCCAAACCGCACGTTGCCTGGTCCGCGGAATTGTGACAGGTCGTTGGTGGCAATGCCCAGACGGTCTACGTCATCAAAGGCGCCCATGTAGTCGAAATACCACTGGAAGGTGGGCAAGTTGAGCTTTTGACCAAGCATCACCATCTGGCTGCTCTGGTCTTTAGCCTGTGTTTGTGTGCCCACGCCCCAACGTGTCTGCAGCTTATCGCCAAAGAAATTACCGTTCCACAATAAGATATAGGTCAATGGATGTTTGGCAGCTTCCACGGCTTCAGTCTTTCCGTTTTCTTTCATCACCTTGAGGTCAGCCCCGTATTCTTGAGCCAACTTGTTGTTGTAAGCATTGGTGATGTTCAGGTTGAACTCCTGAGATTCCACGGGTTTGAATGCGAAGTTTACGCCGGCCATGAAGTTATCCATGTTGTCAATCATATCAGAGTATTGGTAGATGTACATGGGGTTCTCGTCAAATTCGAATCCACCCCAGTTCTGACACATCTTACCACCCGTGATACCGAGCTTGTCGGTGACCTGATAACCCACCGAAAGAATGTCGGTAGCCTTGGCAAAGTTGTCCTCGCCCTGTGCACCATTGGCTTTGTTCAAGCGGTGACGGAAGCGGTAAGAGAGTTTGCCGAAGGAACCTTTGATTTCCAATCGGGCTTGCTTGTTCTTGAAGGATGATCCCCAATCGTTGCCATCGTAGGCCTCTTGGAAGGAAGACGCATAGTTGAAGTATACGTTGAATGCGTCGCTTTTCTTCTCCAATTTGAACAGACGGCTTGCCAACGACTCGTAATTGCCATCTTCGCCACCCATGCCTGTATTGTTACCTTGTGCGCTTGCGCCCAGTGCCAAAGACATCATAGCGCAAATCATCATTATTTTTTTCATGTTCATTATGTTTATTCCTGTTAGCAATGATAGGAATTAATATTCTTGGTAGTACTTCTGAATTTGCTGCCAGTCGTGTGTTTTCGTCAAAGCCAGCATCAACAATACGCGTGCCTTCTGAGGATTGAGGTTGAGAGATGCCACGAAATGATATTTGTTGTCATCTACCTCAGCATTCAGATTGGTAGGACCTGTGGGTACACGACTTGAACGAACAATTTGGATGCCGCTGTTCTGTGCTTTGATAGCCACGTCGAAAACATCTTTGTAGAAGTTGCCGTCGCCAACACCTGCCAACACGATGCCATCGTACTTGGCATCAACGAATGCCTTGATAGGAAGGTCAGAGCAGTTGGAGTAACCGTAGATGATGCCCACCTGTGGCAATTTGTCGAGATTGTCGACGTTGAATTCAGATGCAGTTCCGCGCTTGTAGGCTGGTGTTTGCAGATAGCAAGCCTTACCGTTGAACACGTTACCAATTTGACCATAGATGCCACCCTTGAATGTACCGCAGTCGGTGGTGTGTGTCTTGATGACCGATTTGGCATCAAACAGTTGGTCGTTCATACAAACCATCACGCCCTTGTCGCGCGACTCGGGTGTAGCAATGGCAGCCACTGCATTGTACAGGTTGGCGGGTCCATCGGCAGAGATGGCTGTGGCCGAACGCATGGCACCTACCAAGATCACAGGCTTGTTGCTGTGTACGGTGAGGCTCAAGAAGTAAGCAGTTTCTTCCATGGTGTCGGTTCCATGAGTGATCAGCACGCCGTCATATCCTTCTTGGTTGAGCAGCTGGTTGATTCGTTTGGCCAGTTTCAGCCACACTTTGTCGTTCATGTCCTGACTACCGATGTTGCAAATTTGCTCACCCGATACGTCAGCGATGTCTTGAATCTGCGGAACGGCAGCAATCAAGATTTGCACTCCCAATTGGCCGGCATTGTAAGACGATGAGGTAGAACTTGTGGAGACACCAGCAATGGTACCACCTGTTGCCAAGATGCGAACCTTAGGTTTGGCACATAGACCAACGGTAACGAACAATGCAACAATCACCAGGATGTTGATACGTAAATGTTTCATAATAAATTGTTTTTAAGTGATTAAATATGATATCAATAAAATATTTGCGTAATCAAGAAAGCCAGTGCGATGGACACGATGGTTGTGATGAATCCAGACAACTGGAAGCTATGATTGATGACGTACCGACCGATGCGCGTGGTGCCGGTTCGGTCAAAATTGATGGCTGCCACCTCGGTGGGGTAGTTGGGCATGAAGAAATAACCGTTGCAGGCAGGGAACATCGCCAGCAGGTATAGCGGGTTGATGCCCAGCAACACACCCAGGGGATAGATGGTGCGCACGGTGGCTGCCTGTGAGAACAGCATGATGCTCATGATGAAGAGGATGATGGCGAACAAGAAGGGAGCTGCTTGTACCCAATCGGCCAGGTGAGTGACGAAGAAGTCTTTGTTGCCATTGAAGAAGGTATCGCCCATCCAGGCAATACCGAAGATGCTCACCATGGCGTTCATGCCGGCAGCAAAGACACTTCCCTTGGCAGCTGTGGCCACATTGCCCTTGCCTACAAGGAGAATCAACGCAGCCGCCGACATCATCACAATCTCGATCATCTCGGAGGTGGCTATCGGCGTCATCACACCGTCTACCATGTGATGAGGCTTCAGTTGAGGGAACAGACCAAATGTTACCACCAGCGCAACGCCCAGCAAGAAGGCATACACGGAGTATTTTGCGCGTGGGTTGGGGTTGGCGTTCATTTGCTGCATGCGTTTCAGCTCTTCTTCTGGATTGATTTCGCCAGATGCCACCTTGGCTTGGTAGATGGGGTCGTCTTCCAACTCTTTGCCTATCCGGTTCTGCACAAACGCTGCCACGAGAATGGCCACGAAAGAGGCAGGAATGCACACAATCAGCACATCGGCCAGGTCGATGCCTTTCAAGCCCAGGATATCTGTACTGATGATGGCTGCCGTAGCGGCACTCACGGGACTACCGGTGATGCCCAGCGAAGCAGCAATAACACTGACGCTCAATGGTCTTTCGGGTCTAATTTTGTTGGCCTGGGCTATCTCAGAAATGATGGGGAGCAGGGAATAACAGGTGTGCGCCGTGCCAGCCAACAGGCAGAACATCCAGCATGCCAACGGACCATAATAGGTGATTTGACTGGGATGCTTGCGCAAGAACTTGCCCGTGACACCCACCAGATAATCTAAACCTCCCGTGGCTTGTAGGGCTGAAGCTGCTACAATGACTGAAACGATAATCATCATCACATCGATAGGTGCTTTTCCCGGTGCCAGACCGAAGACAAAGACCAATAAGAAAGTACCTACCATACCGTAGATACCCATGCCGATGCCGCCTACGCGGGCACCAATGAAGATGAAGCCAAATACAATGAGTAGTTGTAAGATGATGAGTGTAGTAGCCATTTGTTTTTACTTACAGTTTTAGAAATGCGACCGCAAAGTAAAGAAAACACAATGGTTTTGCTTTGTTTTTATGTTAATTAATGTAATTGTTAACGCAAATTAACCCATAAAGGAGGCGTGATGTTTCTTTTTGTAACCTGTGTTGGGTTGTTTCAGTGAAATGCCTGTGCCCCATCCGCTATCAAAAACGATGGATTCGATATTAACAAATGCAACATCTTTGGCATTACGCATGGCATAACATGGTGGTGGATGTTGTTTCTGGGGGAAATTTGGTGCTTACCATTCAAATTGTTGTTCATGAAAAAGGATATGACTTTTTTAGACGAACAATCTTTCATAACAGAAAGTGCCGTTTAGAGTTTTGTGTTTTCTTGATTGGTAGTCCTTTTTCGATGTGAAGGGAGCGAACGAGGTTGGGTTAGAAAATTTTACCGAATGCGATGTTAATGAAAGTCTTGGTTAGTATTTTCATATCGAACCACCATGACCGATGTTCCAGATAATACAAGTCGAGATCCAGTCGTTTCAGCATTTTCTCCATGGTGTCTGTGTAGCCGTTGTATAGGGTTGCATACGAGGTGACGCCAGGACGGATTTGGTAAAGATAGGCGTACCTGGAATCGTGCTGCATGATTTGGTCGATGTAGAACTTTCGTTCCGGTCGTGGTCCGATGAAGGCCATGTCCCCTTTGATCACGTTCCATAGCTGCGGCAGTTCGTCCAAGTGGTGCGTGCGCAGGTATCTCCCTATTTTGGTCATGCGCTTGTCGTGCTGATGTCTGTAAAGTTGCGGTCCATCTTTCTCTGCGTCGATGCACATGCTGCGGAACTTGTAAATGGTGAAAGGTCGGCCGAAGCGCCCGATGCGTTCCTGTTTGAAGATCACGGGTCCGCCGTCTTCACGCTTCACCAAGCAGTAGCAAAGCAGAAACAAGGGTGAGAAAACAATCAGTGCAAGGATGGCTATCAAGAAATCGGCAGCGCGCTTGATGTTGCGCTCCAACTCGTTCATACCGTCGGGAATGAACCGAGGGTTCTTGATGTCGTCATTGTATTTGATGTAGGGCGGGATTGTCTTCACCATGTGCACTTTTATCATATAACGCAGCTTTACTTGGCTTATTATGTGCGATGCTTCATATTTTTGAATGAGGTGAATTCCAACAAGTAAATGTACTACGATGAAACTGTAATGGATTTCAATCAGCTAACAGGTTACTGATACTTTATCTTATTTTTTTCGGCAGACAGTTGCATTCTTTCAAACAAACCCCTATCGAGCGTATTTTTGTTCCTTTCGTTACATTCTTTTGCCAAACATCTTTTCTATAATCTCCTTTCGAGAGTATCTTTTGTCTAAATCTATAAAATATCGGTAGTGTTGTGATTGGCGCTGTGTGGCTGGCGGAGGAGTCATGTAGTCGCCGTAATATGTTTTCAAAACTTTGTCATAGTTTGAGGGTACGGTTATTTCCAAATTCTCAAAAGGTAATATTATTCCATCTCCGAACCAGTCTTTAGAAAATACCACACTTAGACTGCTTTTTACGGCATAAGTCCATATCTTATTTGTTTCTGGAATAGAAAGCAAAACTCCTTGTATCTTCTTAATACCCATCTTGGCAATACCTCTAAACGGTTTAAGAATGTTGTAAAACAGCCACTTTGGCAAAAAGCTAATTTCACCTTTCTTAAGATGTGTGCGTATCTCGATTGAAGAATAGGTTCTGTAACTCCGTCCATACACAAGCCACAGTATCCTGTATATCCAATTTATTCTTTTCAGAAACTTTCCCTTATGGCTATCGTAATTATCCAAAGGGAAAATATCTAAATATAATCCCATTAATGCCTCACCCTCACGCTCTATGATAGTAGAGTTGCGGTCGCAAAATTTGGCAAAGTATAAGTAATATCCCTTATCTTTAATATCTATTATTTCATAGTTTGTTCCATTTAAAGAACCTCTAAGTGATAGCAGTCTATCGTAATCCTTTCGTGGCATCCATACGTCTATATCATCATCCCAAGGAATCATGCCTTTATGTCTTACTGCTCCCAATGCCGTACCATATGCGGCATAATAAGTAAGGTGATGTTCATGACAAAATGCTATAAATGCCTTGAAAAGGGTAAGTAAGCTATTGTTTAATTGAGAATCCATACTCAAAAATATTAAAAATTAGATTAGAAACTTAACGAATGCTCTGTATGCGTAATGTAAATAATAATACATGGAGGAAATCAAACCTAAGTGTTCATGGTGTCTGTATATATACCATTGCCAAGTACATAGTTTTAACTTATTGGCTGTAATAGAATTAGAATGTATGCGGTAGACAGCAGTTACAGTATTTGTGTTGAGAGCTGTCCAACCATGTCTTAAAATATCCAACCATAACACATAGTCTTCATGATGAACGTTCTTCTGCATCACTTTTCCTACCTTTTGAGTATCGTAAATGCCTGTAAGATTTCCTATTGTGTTCCCTTTAAGGTACTTGGCGTATGTAAGGCTTTCTGGCGCATGTACAATCCTATTGTTTCGCTTGCCTTGTGCATCCATTTTTTCATAATCAGAATATACAATAGCTACTTCTTTATTGTCGAATAATGGTATTTGATCGGTTAGCTTGTTGGGAAGCCATTTGTCATCACTATCACAAAAGGCGATGTATCGTCCTTTAGCATGCGTTATGGAGTTATTGCGTGCTGCAGCTGGACCTTTGTTTCCATCTAAAAAAAATACGTTGATACGTTTGTCACATTGCGTTATTTGCTGTAAGAGTTTTATTGTTGATATATCTGTAGACCCATCATCTGTAATCAAAATCTCAAAATTTTGATATGTTTGTTGTAAGATACTATCTACACATTCTTTTATGTAAATACCAGAGTTATAACAGGGGATGATGACAGAAACTAAATCGGTGTTCATAAGTGGTTTATTCTATAAGTCCAAAGAGTTGTCTTTGAATAGGAAATCATAAATACTCATTTGCAGTATTACTTATTAAGTTATGCCATTAAATTTCTAATAGTTGCTACAATACGCGAGATAAAAAGCAATGGATCATATTTACTTATATGAGGAAGATAAACGTGGTGGTATGCGCTTATTAATTTCCTTGCAATTTCTAACCGTTGTTTGAAATTCCTTTTAGTATAGGTTGCTGAATTATCACGCTTTACTCTATAATAGATAACGTCAGATTTTGCAAAGGAGAATCCATTAATCTTATCTGAAATAAGAAACATAAAGAAAGCATCTTCTCCTATTGAAAGCTGATTATTAAATCGTCTGTTTTCAATAATTGCTTTTGGTATCAACTTTACACAAGCTGTAGACAAAAAACTACGCACCTTAAATTTTGATACATGGTTGATGTCTTTTAAATTTAGATAAGTAGCATGAAGATAGTAGGGTAGTTGCTTTTGGGTCTTCTCTTCTATTTGTATTACGTTAGAAATCATTATATAGTCGGGATTTACTACTTCTAATAATCCTTTTAGATAATTATGTGACACCCAATCGTCGTCGTCAATAAAAGTAATGTATTCTCCCTGTGCATTGTCCAACCCTATGTTGCGAGCATTAGATACGCCTGCAACGTCGGTTTGCAAAAGCAGGGTTTTGATACCTTGAAACTTTTGTTGCAAAAACAACTTAATGTCAGTATGATAAGGTTCGTTGCATCCATTCAGTACTATAATAACTTCGTAGTGTTGTTTGTCTATATCTTGTTTTGAGACACTCTCTAAGCATCTGTAAATATAGTTGGCTGGTTTGTAGGTGGGTATGATGACAGATATTAAATCGGTGTTCATAAGTGGTTTATTTTATAATTCCAATGAGTTGTCTTTATTTGTACACCTCTAAATTTTGTAGCGCTATCAGTTATGACAAATACTTATTGCGTGCTATTGTTTACTTTATCTGTTTGGCTAATTATATTTTTCTTATTACAAAGATAATTATAGTTTTTTGATTAAGGATAGTATTTATTCTAATATGCTGTACAGATACATGCAGGCAGCTTTCGAATTACACAATAGTTTCTTTGATGGCATCTAAAAAGCCATGCCCATATTTAAGGTCGGGTTCAACATAGTTGCCTTCTCCCCATTCGTTCCATGCTCGAAGAAAGAGTATTCGATGTTCCATGTCTTTATTTTTAATAACGTTCAATGCGTCTTGAATGTGCTTTTTAAAGGTTGTAGGAGTGGCATTTACATATACCCCCTCGCTGTTTCCTGCTCGTGGCGTTCTGTCCCATTGGGGAAATATTGAGGGATATACGTTTTGCCAACTGTCCTCTGGGGCGAAGAAATGTTGCATTATCTTTTCGTAATTAATACAATGTGTGGGCAAGAATGGCAAGTACTGATGCAGCAGTTTTTTGGCAATGCGTGCGTATTTTCCCATGCAGAGCATTTCAGCGCGCGACTTACCAAACGAATTGATGCCATCGAACCCTAAGTTGAGTAAATCGTTATACACCTTTTCACTTGATTGTAAATTAGGAGTAACACGCCTTAGGGCGCCATCTGCATTGCGTCGTAACGTTGATGTAGAGTTGCACATGGCGATGAAGTAAATGTCTTTCAACCCATTCTCTTTTGCTAAACGCTGCCATGTCTTTATAAAGTTAGACACATCGCGAAAATTGTAAGGGTCGAAGATGGTAAACAGCGGTTTGCCTTCAATGGTTATGTAGCGTTTATCCCTAAAGGCAGGCAATACTTCTTGAAAGTGCATGGTATAATCTTCTTCACCAAGATATCGTTGCTCCACTATCATGCGGTCTTTTCCTCCATTCTCCCATGTAGACGTTTTCCATGAATGGTTTGCCCATGCTAAGCAAAATGGGAAGTCGGGTTTTCCGCTTTGCAACACTTCGTTGAAAGGACGCTGCAGCAGTCTCTTGCCGTTGCCAAACCAGTAGTGCCAATAGCAAAAGCCCTCTATGCCAGTTTCGCGAGCCATTTGCGCTTGTTGCTCTCGAACCTCTGGCAGGCGCAGGTCGTAAAACCCCAAATCCGCAGGTATGCGTGGTTGATAATGTCCCTTAAACAGTGGCTTCGCCTTTGCTACATTTGTCCACTCGGTGAACCCCTTTCCCCAATACTTGTCATTTTCGGGAATGGGATGAAACTGTGGAAGATAGTATGCTATTACTCTCGCTTTCATTGTTTGTTTTTTTTATCGTTCTTAATTTTGTTGCAATACATACTGAATAGGAATGCCACCTAATTCCGCCGCTATTTGTGAGTATGAGGAATAATAACTCCCCAAGATCTTAGTAGTTTTACTCAGTGCAAAAAGTTCTGAAACCGCCATTTTCATACCTAACAAAGAAGAACGAGACAATTCTATATTTGCAAATAATACCCTATAAGAAAACTTGTTTTGCATGAACTCTTTTACTTCCTTGTCATCCGAAGCGATGTAGAAAGTTACTTTCGCATCTTTCTCAATTTCTCTTTCCATAAACTCGACAAAACTGCTTATTGGTGATTCTTGTATAGACATCGTGTTATCTGTTCGTCTGATATGAATACCAATGGTGTGGTTTGTAAATTGTCTTGTCATTTCGTCAATCATACCTTGTATTTCGGGTGTTGGTATGAAAATTTGTCGTAATGGATACATTTCAGACATGTCAAAACAAGAGATAAGTAGCAAGTCTCCTCGTTTGTCTATTATCTTGCTGAAAATATTTTCCTCATTTCGTACGCTGATGTTGTACAAGACCTGCATATAGTTCATGAGAAATATTCTCCGCAGCAAATAATCTTTCCTATAATTAATGCAGTATTTCCATTTTTGGGTATCTTCAACGAAAGTCTTTTCAACAGGTATGGGTTGAAACAAATCTGAGAATTTTGCATTCAGACCCTCATATTGATTCCAAAATATGCGTAAGGGACGATTTATCTTTTTAGCTATGTGTATGGCAGATGCAATAGCGCGCATCCGATTGCATAGTCCAGCTGTTGGAATAAGATGTACTTGATTCATTTTATTTTGTTTTGCTTATTTTTATTATTCTCGCCGGTATTCCTGCTGCTATTGCATAACTTGGAATATTATGAGTAACCACACTATTGGCACCAATTACCACACAATCGCCAATTGTAACGTTGGACATTATGCATACATTGTTACCTAGCCATACATTATTACCTATTTTAACGTGTCCTTTACTAAAGATGGGGCGTTCTACTGGAGGAATATTTAATGTTTTATTATCCGTGTCTCCATGGGAATTGTCTGTAATTAAAACATTCGTTCCAGTTAAGAGATTATCTCCGATTATGATACTGTTTGCAGCACTAATGTGGGCTCCTCTGCGTATCAAACATCTATTGCCTATATGTATTCTTCCTCCCCATGATGTTAGTTGAAGGTCTTTTTCGAGTGTCGTATTATTTCCTATCTCTATATTTTTGCAACCATATAAAAATAATGGTTTATAAGAAATGACGGAGTTACCTATTTTTTTGAATTTATGTCTAATATAACCTGTGTATATCCTGTTAAGAATGGATGAGGCATTTATAAAACTTATAGTAAAAGGTATGTGTGATAGAAGTAGTCCTATCATATCTAAAACTTTTATAATTGTTTTTTTCATTTGTTTCATTTAATAATTATACTTTCCAAAATAAAGTAAGTCCGATTTCTGGAAGTGAATAGTTTAAATACAATAAACCGATTATGGCTGTAATACTAACAGCAACCCATTTTGGGCGTATGGTGTAATAAATGTTGGCAAATAAAATAATACTAACGGTTTTATATAACATACTGACCCTTTGTCCAAAAACAGGAAGGAATGAAAATGAAGCAAAAAAGAAGAAACCTAAAGAAAAAACTTTTATCAGTAGTGGTAGATATTTGTTGTGCTTACTAATAGTATCGTAAAAGTATAAAATGTATAAATACAGAAATAATCCAAACAAATAAATTGGTCCAAAAACATTTGTTGAAGCTGATATCTTTCCTAATTCCGTTCCCTTTTGGTATAATGCCAATTTATTACCTATATATGGCAAATTTGTACCAAAATTAACAAAAAAAGACTGCCCCATGATGAATATAAGGTATGAGGCAAAAACAAGGGTAAGCCATTTCGTTCTTTGTTTCTTGTTCATCTCTTTATTTGATAAGAATAAAATGGGAAGAAGAATAAGGGCTGAATAATGAAAGAAAAAACCAATTAGCAAAATCACAGCGGCAACTTTTCTGTTTCCATCTCCTATTTTCGTAAGTGCAACAAGTAGGAGTCCTGATAATACGCCAGTTCGTATTTGCATACACTCATGCATGATATAATAATTACTTATATATAGAGCCAAAAAAAGCAACCAAGTGGAAGAGTATTTTCTAAATGCATACATTTTTATTCCTACTCCTAAAAGCGCATAGAATAAAAATAGCACATGAACATCGTTGGTAAAAAAGTTGATGATTTGTGAAAAAAGGATGTATGAGTATTCTACGTTATCAGAAGCATTAGGAGAGGTGTAATTCAGAAATGTGTTTTCATAATTAAGAGAATCGGGATCTATACCCACAGGTCTGAGTCCAGCAACAAGTACTAATAAAAAGCCTAAACTTATATAAATTGCAGTTCTATATTGCTTTATTCGTTCTTCGAATAAAGCAAAAAAGCAACATATCACGTATATGACAATAACAATATAAGCCATCTCTACTTTGATTTATACTTAAGAATCAGATGAGCAAGATGTTGCTTCTCCTCATTGTTTAATCCGAAAGAATACAACAGCAAACTGACAACTATAAAAGAGCCTAAGCTGACAAGGCATAATCTAAGAAAAGGCTGTTCGACTGTTTGATGAACGCATAAAGCTGCTACATAACTTCCTGTTGTAATGAGACAAGCGGGAATGAGAAACGAACACAAATAGGATGATAGCTCAAATGCGTGGTATACTGTTTTAAGAACCCATAAACGCAAAGCATGACCAACGATGCTAAGGATAGTTAATGCTATGAAAAGCATGTATGGAGCTGCACCCATTTTATAAGATATCCATGATAGGGGTAAGCATAATAACATTGTGCTTTCTACGATGATGCAATATTGCTTAATATTTCCTGTTGCATGCACAATAGCCGTAATGGGATTATGAAGAGACATACATACCGTATAAACAAGATAAAGCCGTGCGAAGAGTACTGTGTTCGGGGTTACGGCTTGTTGTCCTAACCAAAAGGTCAGTAATGTGTTCATTTCAAAAAATACAGGTATGGCTACAAGTAATAACATGTAGTAAATAACCTTATTGCTTAATGAAAATATCTTATCTAAGTATGGTGTGTTACCTTCCGCATACGATTTTATCATGACGGGGCGAAAAGCTATGAACACCGTAGCAACCAACATGTTCAACGCATTATATATTTGGTTGGCTATGGCATAATCGGAGTTGACGCGAGGAGAGAAGAACGTGTTGAGTAATATTGCGCTACCTTGTATAACCGCTGCGCCTGCTATGGTACCAAAGAGTGTCCAACCCGAGAAAACAGCGAACTCACGGTAGATGTTTTTTTCTTTTACAAGTACATAGCGACAATTTTTATATCTTTTGAGGGAGAAGAAAAGATATTGAAGTAGCGAGAGAAAGGTAATGGCAGACAAGCCGATGCCATACATCTGTAAATGGTCAGCCATCATTTTTCCTACAAATATGGCAAGAAGCAGTTTTAACACGCATTCTATCATGGATATAAGCGCATAAATCCACATATCTTCTTGGGCATACACTAAACCCATGAAAGGAATCTGCGCAAAACTGAGTACAAAGGAGAGAATGGAAAAATGAAAAACCCACAAGGCAGTATTTAGCCGATGTGTAGGTATGGTCATTTGCGTGGTGATGAAATGAGGTCCCACAAGTTCTAAAACAACAATGATGAGGATGGAAAGAATCAGCACAAGGTTTAACGAAACAGAAAATATTTTAGCAACCTTATCCTCTTTTTTCTCACCCAATGCGAACGAGTAAAACCTCTGTGTGGTCATGGCTAACACCCCACTAACACTTGCTCCTAAAAGCACAATGCCTGCTACAGCATTGAAAATACCATAGTCTATAACCCCCAAACTTTTCAATACCCACCTTATGGCGTAAAGATTAATGAGAGAGATGATGAGCATACGAATAAAAAGAATAATGCTGTTGTACGCTATTCTTTTAGTCTTTGTCTGGTTGCTCATCAAACAATCCATCTTCATATTTATTCTTCTGTGAATATCATGCTGCGCAAAGCGTACAATGTGATAACGACAAAAGCTAAAAACGTCATTCCTAAAACAAAGAGCATGCGTTTAGGTCCTGCTGGCTTGAGAGGTACAGAAGCATTTTGGAGCGTTGTGAAAGCTGGTGTTTGTTCCATGACTTTAGCTCTTGCAACTTCTAATTTGTTTTGCAATGCAGTGTAATTGTTGTAATATAATTGCATTTCGTTTTCAAGATCGTTTTGTTTGAGACGAAAACTCTCTAATACAACATCTTGATTGGCATCTGAATAAGCTCCGTACTGACGCCTCTTTTGTTCATACTTACTTTTAACGTCTTCTACTAATTGTTTGATATGGTTATAATCGTTAATAGCTTTTTTTGTTCGATAGGCTGTGATGAAATTTTGTAAATGCACTCTTACTGTATCTGCAATAGTAGCGGCAATTAGTGGGTCTTGGTCTTCCACTGTTATGGAAATGACATAATTTTTTTTGTCAACACTACATTTTACTTTTCCCGAGATAGCTTTTGCTACCATATCTTCTTTTTTAGTTAACATGAAAGGATTTACTTTCTGTGATTTATTGACAGATGCTTCGTTCTTTGAAAACAAGCTTTTTATACCATATAAAGCTTTGTTCCACCATGCACTTTTTTGATATTTAGACAAATAATTAAAATATGTTGTTTTGAGATTCCTTTCTTTGGTAACTACTTGTATGTTAAAGAGATTGACAATAAAATCGTTAGAACTTATTACGTCTGGGTAAAGTTCAGGAAATATAGCATCCCCATTTTTCGCAGATCCTCCTATATCAAAACCAAATGATGATGCAAGATCAGATAATGAGTTAGAATTTAGGCTTGCTAATTCAGGTGCAAGTTTGACAGTTGAGGTATAATAGCGTGGAACACAAATAATCAACAAGCAAGACAGAACAAAAACAATAGGTAGTGTAACGATGTACTCCTTTTTGTACGGTCTTATCTGTTTTAAAATCTTGTTAAAGTCAATTTGTTTTATATTTTCATTGTTTCCTGTCATATCTCTATTTATTTTGTTTATCTAATCTCACTTCACCATATTCGCTATTGTGGCTATCATGGCGGCGATGCTGGTGATGCCACTGCCCAGGCTCATTGTTTCTGCAATGCTCATCTTGCGAGATAGCTTGCTGGGAACTACAATTTCGCAACCCGGTTCTATTTTTGCTCCTTGTGAAACCTTGTTTACCATACCGTTCATGTAGATGATATAAGCGTTGCTCTTACGGGCATTTTGGGCAAATCCTCCTGCTGCATTGATATAGTATTTGGCTTTCTTTCCTTTTTGGTAGGCTACTGTGTTAGGATACATCACGGCTCCGTTAATCTTGACGGTAGCGGTGTATTGTGGTAGGATGAGGCGGTCGCCTTCACGCAACATAATGTTTGCGTCGCTATTGGGATCGGCAATGGCTTTGTCCAGTTCGATACCTACGGGAACTGTGGCGGGAATCTCAAATTTCTTCAATTGGGCAGTTGACGTATTTTGTCCCAACTGCTGTATGGCGCCAGCGTTGTTGCTGCTGGCAGCCATCTGCAATAGTTGGCGTTGCATTTCTTCTTGCTGCATCTTCAGGGCTGTCTCCATTCTTGACCTTTCTATAGCATTGGGTACGCGCTCCAACCGTGCGCCCTTGATGTATGCTAAGTCGGTCACTCCACCAGCAGCTTGCAGCAGGTCAGTGAGCCGCATGCTGCGCTTGGACATGGTGTAGGTGCCACCAAACATTACCTCGCCCTCTACGCTTACATTCTTCTGAGTACTGTAGCCTGGACTCTTGCGTACATACACTTCGTCGTAGGGTTTAAGCACAAAGCCGGGTTCGCCGTCGATAACAAAGCCGTCTTTCAAGGCAAAGGTGTATGTCTTGGCAATGAGTGAGTCGGTGGTGAGGGCTTTGGAGTTGACGATGCGACGTGCAACATCTACTTTTACGGTAGATGCAGTTTCTTTAAGTCCGCCCGCTTGCAACACGAAGTCCTCCAGCGTCTCATTGTCTGCATATTTGTACACGCCAGGATATTGTACCTCACCATGGATGGTGATGGTTTGCTGCTGCATCATCTCGCGCTTCGTGGGGATGAAGAGCACGTCGTTCTCCTTCAAGGGCATGTCGGCCACGGTGCCGTTCATGATGCCCGCCACGTCAACCGCCACCACTTCCAGGGTGCGGTCTTCCTTCATGCGATGAATGACACCGCGGGAGGTGAAGGCTTCTTCCTTCAGTCCTTCGGCATGTTGTACCAAGGTGCGCACGCTGTTGATGTCGTTGCCCAGTTGATACAAGCCCGGACGGAATACGGCTCCTTTGATTTCTACCGTATTATTATAGCGTTGAATAATCGAGTCGACCGATACCGAGTCGCCATCGGCAATGTGGAAGGTGTTCATGTCGAATTCGGAAACATTGAACACGGCAAATTCGCGACCCGTCTTGCGAACCACCCGTACGGCTTTTTTATAGGCGTCGCCCGTGAAGCCTCCTGCGTATTTCAGCAGCGTACCCACGCTCTCATTGCTCTTCATTTCATAGTACATGGGGCGTTTCACCTTTCCCGTGATGTTCACCAGGCAATTGTAAGGTCCCACATAGATTACGTCACCATCTGTCAGGCGCACGTTGCCCGTCATCTTGCCGTTTAGAATATAGTCGTAAACGTCGGCTTGAGAGATGAGGCGGTTGTTGCGATAAATTTTGATTTCGCGTAGCGTTCCCAAGTCGTTGGTTCCTCCAGCCATGTACAGCGCATGGAAAACAGATGCGAAAGCCGATACGGTATAAGTGCCAGGTGCCCGCACTTCGCCCATCACGTTAACGGTGATGGTGCGGCTCTGTCCCAGGGTGAGGCGCACCTTGCTGCTGCTGTATCGTGCGCCCAATTGCGTACGCAGTCGTTGGTTGGCCTGCGCGATAGTCAGTCCGCTCACCTGTATGGGGCCAAAGCCTTCGATATTGATATCACCGTCGGGTGATACTGTCGACTGGATGGACTTTTGTGATGCGCCATAGATATCAACAAACACGGCATCGCCCGGTCCCAATCGATAGCTTTGCGGCGTGGCGATATTCATGCTGGGCTCAAAGGTCAAATCCTTGTTGTTGAAGATGTCCCTACCGAAAACTTTCTTCTTGTTCTCAGCCTGCTGTTTGAGTATCTGCTTGAGCCATTTGATGGAGTCGGTGGGTGTGAGATAGCTCAGTTCTTGCTGCATCAGCTTAAACTCCTCGCTGTCTTCATCATATTGGTCCTGCCATTGTATCTGTGGTTGCAGCCTGTTGGAGGAAAGTTGCTTGGCATCTCTCCTTTGCTCCTTGATGGTGTTGTACTTCGCCTTAGCCTCTTTCGAATTGCCATTGGCTTGCCGCATGCGTGTTTCTGTTTGGTCTACGGTCTGGTCGGCCATGTTTCCCAATCCTTTTCGCTTGGTCTGTCGTTCGTATTTATCCTTTATTCTCCTGATTTGTTGAATGTTTACGCCGCGCTGCATCAGCTTGGTCACGATTTGAGCCTGTGAGGTGCCTGCGGCGTTCTCTTTCATGACGAATTCAAGAACCTGTTCGTCTGACATGGAAGATTGTGCCGCGAGGGTTAGCGGGCATAGCATGAGTAGTAGAATATATAGAATGACTTTTTTCATATCGTGGGTAAAATCTCTTTTTCTCTTTCTTTTATTAACTCGTTTTTCGTTAATTTGTTGCAAAGATAGCGATATTTATTTTTGTAGGATGATATTCTCCGACTATTTATCTGTCATGCAGCTGTCGGTTTCCGCTTGCAAACACACGGCTCTTTTGTTTAAGAATGTTTTTTCGGTTTTAGACAAAACCGAACATTTTTCAGTGAAATATCTTCTGTCGAAACATCTTTTTAACAAAAATGCTGGGCGTTTTTTCAACAAACTTGTCCATGCGTCGTAAATGTGCTCGTTATGAAAGGTATTTGTTATCTGTTTGTTTATTAGTGACTTATGAGATTTTAAAGATTGAGGCGAAATCAAAAACAATGTGTTTGGGGCTGAAAATCCTTTTTTTTTGATGCAAAATGCCCTTCAATATGATGTAAATAGAGCGGTTAAGGCATGTACATTGGACTGCAAAAGCTTACTAATTACACATCAACTCCATGTTAATAGCGTACCAGATGATGGTTTGAAGGCTTTGAACGCCTAAAACATTCCCCCTGTTGTGTCTATTTTTCGATTTTGTTTTGTCAAAGAAAAAGAATCGATTTAACAAACGAAAGGTTTGTTAACAAATAATAATAAGGCTTTTGCCATTCAACAGTATTTATGCATCGTGTCGTAAGTGGTAGTTGCATTCATTACGCTCGTTGTTAATATAAATGGAAATGATGGTTTCATCTACAACGAACAACCTTTCTTCAATGAAAGAGCAGAGTTGCATGATTCATGCGGCGAGGTAGCGATACATGAGGTCTTGTTGTTCCAATTCCGCCCATGCTGCTTTGTTCGTGTCTTTGTGCTGTTATCGTTTACCTCAGTAAGAGGGTTAAGCATCCTGCGATGATGCGAAATGAGGCACGACATCATCACAGAAGCTACCTATTTCAGTGTGCGGAATAGGTTTTATGGAAAGTAGTTTTTCCGTTCAAATCAAGAACCTTGACATCCAGTTGTCCGTTTGCTGTTTGGGCTGTCACGCTGCTGTTGTTTGAATTGACGATAATGGGGTAGTCGTGACTGTCATTGGGTTCAATGTATTGATGTTCGTGCATGTGTCCGCAAATCATCAGGTTGATACCAGCCTTGTTCAAAGGAGGTAGCAACTTGTTCGTTACCTCTCGCTGTCCATGCCATGCGTCCTGGGTGTCAGCAGGAGGCATGTGGGCAATCACCACTCGGTATTTCGCCTCCTTGAATTCGTTGGATGCCACCACCTCTTTGAGCCATCTTGCTTGTTCCGTTCGATAGTTGTCATAATCGGTGATGCCCGCATATTCGATATCAGTATCAGCTTTATCCTCCCCTGTGTCCAAACAGATGAAGAGTATCGGTCCCTGACGCACGGTAAAGTACAGATGCGGTTGTTGAGTGCAGAAGTATTCATGGAATCGGTTGGCCCATTCACCACGCGTTTCATGGTTCCCGCGTACATAGTACCACGACTTCTGTTGTGCGAAAAGTTTGATGCTCGTGTCCATGAACCCCTTGAAGACCGTGGTGTCATGGGTGAAGTGCGAAATCATGTCGCCCGCATAGAAAATCATGTCTTTGTCTTTATACGAATTGTTTTTCAACAATTTTTCCAAGACGTCGTTGCGTTCGTGAATGTCATTGAGCACCAAAAACGATGTTTCCGTCTGTCGTCTGTCGTTGGTCTGGAAGTACAGCGGCTTCTTGTTGTATACGTCGGTCGCCACAACATCGCCGTATCGTACTTTCGCTCCCTTGTGGCTCAGCACTTCTTGGGCGTATATGCGGTAGCGGTATCGTGTGCCTGCCTTTAGGTTGGTCAACTTCACAGAGTGGATTAGACTTGTGCGTTTGATGCCGATGTTTGTGTCGTGGAACTTGGGACGTGCCACCGAATAGAAGTCAGTGTCGTCGTCGGGTGCCACCTCTACCCATCCTACAGAGGGCTTGTCTGCCACCCAAACAATGGTGGCGTTGTCTTCCTGCACCATGTCCAGATAAGGACCATGCAGTAGTTTGATGCCTTCAGCCCAACTAAGCGTTGGACAGAGTATGAGTGTCATGAAAAGGATGGCTGGATGAATGAAATGTTTTGTCATGATGATGTTTGTATTTCTCATTTGTATGAACTTTTTGCAAAGGTAGAAAATCCTTCTCAATCCATCTGCATTAAAGGTTAAAAACGTTGTGTATCAGTCATATTTTCATGTTTTTAAAAGTGGGAAGAGGTTTGGATAAGGGTGACTGAGGGCGTGTTAGTGTGCGAGCATCAAGTAAAGTATTACCTCTTTATTTTGAAAATAGTTATGAAGGTTCACAATATGATGTGGGTTGTGCCGTTACTGATAACATAGAATGGCTTGGGGCAAGTCCCTGCACAACCCTATATTGCAAAATCCTTCGGGTTTGGTGGGGTTCGGACATGGCACTCTGTTCAAAGATAAAGAAGGTGTGTTACGCTACGCCTCCACGCTCATCACGATGGAACATACATTCATCCACGCCTCATGTACATCACAACGGCAACTTCCGATCATGAAGGTAACCTACGACTAAGTGAAGATGATATCGTTCCGAAATTTAAACAATAATAAATATGAAGAAAAGCAACTTATACATCCTTTTGTTTTCCGCGTTTCTATTAGGTTGTTCGTCACACAATGAGCCGACAAGAGTGGAACAAGTAAGGCCACAGAAAAAAGAAAAAGTGTATCACAATCCCATCATCAATACCAGTTTGCCCGATCCAACTGTCATTCGTGCCAGTGATGGAAAATTTTATCTCTATGCCACTGAAGATATCCGCAATACCCCTATTTACAGGTCGGGTGATTTGGTGCATTGGGCATATTTGGGCACAGCTTTCACCAACAGCAGCCGACCAAAATTGGTAAAAGGCGGGGGCATTTGGGCTCCTGACATCAATTATATCAACGGTCAGTATGTTTTATATTATGCCATGTCTACTTGGGGTGGCGAATGGCAGGCTGGTATCGGTGCTGCCGTGGCTGATCGGGCAGAGGGTCCCTTTAAGGATTGCGGGAAGGTACTGACCAATTTGGGGATTGGTGTGCAAAACAGCATTGACGGATATTGCTTTACAGAAAATGGACGACATTACCTTTTCTGGGGTAGCTTTCATGGTATCTACGCCATTGAATTGTCGGCTGATGGCTTGTCGGTGCTTCCTGGTGCTGAAAGAAAAAAGGTGGCGGGCAGTTTCATGGAGGCGGTATGCATTCATCGTCGTGGCGATTATTATTATATGTTTGGCTCGTTCGGTTCATGCTGCGACGGTGCCAATAGTACTTATCGCATTACCGTTGGCCGTTCTGAGCATTTGTTTGGCCCTTATGTCAATAAGCAAGGTAAACAGTTGCTGGATAATCAGTACGAAGTGGTGCTGCATGCCAATAATCAGTTTGTGGGTACGGGACATAATGCCGAAATCATAACTGATGATCATGGTGACGATTGGATGATTTATCATTCTTTCCTGCGGTCGGACATTGGCAGGGGACGTGTGCTCATGATGGATCAATTAAAGTGGAAAGACGGATGGCCTTATGTTGATACTGATTCGCCCTCCAAGGAACATAACAGGCCTTATTTTAAATAACCCATTGGTGTATAACGATAGGATGTGTTACTTCAAAAAGTGTATCGGCATTGATATACCATTCTTTTGTGTTGTGCATGCTGTTCGGTGAATTGTTGTATGCGCTTGTAGCAGAACGTGTCAACCTATGTTCCCTACATTGTAACTGAGTGTGTTGTTTCTTGTAGGGGGCTTGATTCATCATGTTCCGCTATCGTGCAGTGCTTAAAAGTTAAGAATTGATGACGGGGACTTTCATATATCAGAATGCGAAAAAGGGGGTGTTGTGCGTTTCATTCCCCCTCTTGTTTGCCAGTTATCTACGGAAGTCGATGGAGGCGAACGGTAAGGCCGTGCGCAGACAGCCATGCCAATATTCCCAGTTGTGTACACCGTTTCTGATGCGAAGTTCGCTCTTAATGCCTGCTTTTGCATAGAGTTGGTGAATCTTAAAGGATAGTTCTACCAAATAATCATCATCTCCGCAATCGAAAAACCAGCGAACAGAGCGTAGCTGTTGTTTTGTTGTTTCGTCAGCGTTCGTGATGAAATCAATTGCCGAATGGTCACGTACCGATTTAGAAACATAGTACAATTTGTCCTTCCCATGTGGGGCAACCTCTGGTTCTTTATTGTCTAACCAAGCACTCATGGCATAGCATGACGAGAAAAGCTCGGGATGGCGTTGGCAATACACCGTACTACCGCCTCCACCCATCGAGAGTCCCATGATGGCGCGGTGGGCTTTATCGCCTATGGCGCGGTATTTCTTCTCCACGGTGGGCATCAGTTCGGTAAAGAAGAACGTTTCATAGTTCCAGCCAGGCATATTGAAGTAGCCATTCCACTGATTCCTTACATCAGGATTTCCTGCATTGGGCATAATAATCACCATGGGCACAGCCTCCTGAGTCTCTATCAATTCGTCGGCTACTTCTTTCACGTTTGCCTTCGAAGCCCAATCTTTATAAGTGCCATACAGCCCATGCAGCAAGTAAACAATGGGGTACTTTTGTGATGACTGTTCATATCCTGTGGGCAAATAGACATTGTAGGTCATCGTACTATCCAGCACATTGCTGTGTATACTATCGGTTACTATCCTACCGGCCCATGCGTTGAGGGCCAGGAAGGTGACGAGGAAAAATGAAATAAGTTTGTTCATTGTATTGTTGTTTGATTGCTGTCGTCTCGTTTACGAAATGCTTAATTTGCACAAAGATACATTGTTTTTGTGAATCACAGACGGAATTGTGGTGAAAAATGTAAAAGTTTTCTCTCCGTCAAGGAAAAACTTTTTGCGGGAAAGTGGATGAAGTTAAGAAAAAAGATGTATCTTTGCATTCTACATCCTGGGCTTGTATGGATTTGACGGCAAGTCGAAATGGTATGTAAGCATGCGGAGCTTCGGTGGCTGGCTCCTAAATCTCAGTTATCAAAGAATTAATTGGCGAAAATAATTACGCTCTCGCTGCTTAATCGAAGTATAGTAGATTATTAGCTTTATTCCGTCATTAGATGATGGAACGAGACACTGCTCCAAGGATGTTGTTCCGAATCTGAGGGTCAAGCGGTGCAGGTAAATCGGAAATAGCCCGTGTACGCCTCGGTGCAAGGGTGAAATTTAGAGGATAAGGTCACAGTTGGTGGTTCAGGTCTTGCTGTGGCACGAAAACCGAAGGCTGAAATAAGCATGTAGAAAACGTATGGTTTCCTTGTGCGGACCGGAGTTCGAATCTCCGCAAGTCCACTAAAAAGAAAAGACTGGTAGCTGCTTTGGTGGCTACCAGTCTTTTTGCGTTTTAGGGCGTTGATGGATGCCTGCTGTTTGGCATCCCATTGCAATATATCTGTCTTAGTGGGATGGTTTTCGTTTGTCCCTCTAGACTAAAACTCTTTCCTTGTAACCCCAAAAGAGTCAAATGCGTTTTTGGAGTTCGCTTGTTATATTCGCTGTTGACACAATCTCTCCATCGACAGATCGCCGCTTTGCAACGTTCGTGTGCTGTTGACTTAATGGTATTCTTTCGTCTTCAGCTCTCCCCGCAGCACGGCAAGGGCGTTGTTGCTCATGGCCTGCATCTCGTTTTCGCCGGGATAGGTGATGACTGGTGCCAGAAAGTCTAAACGTTCTTTCAGCTTGTTCACTACGTAATCAGAATAAGCGATGCCTCCGGTGAGCAGGATGGCATCTACTTTCCCGTACAGCACGGCTGCCTCTGAGGCGATGGCTTTGGCTGTGTGGAACAGCATGGCGTCGAGGATGAGCTGCGCATGCTGGTCGCCCTGCTCGATGCGCTGTAAGATTTCTTTCACGTCATTGGTGCCCAGATGCGCCCTAAGTCCTGTTTCTGTCGTGACGTTCTTAATGAGTTGCTCCATGGTGTACTTGCCGCTAAAACACAAGCGTATCAGGTCGGCCACCGGCAGTGAGCCAGCACGCTCGGGAGAGAAAGGTCCTTCGCCCCCCAAGGCGTTGTTGGCATCGATGGCTCGGCCATGGTCGTGGGCTGCAATGGAGATGCCGCCCCCCAGATGGCAGATGATGAGATTAAGGTCTTCATAGCGCTTACCGATGTCTCGTGCGTATCGTCGGGCGATGGCTTTCTGGTTTAGTGCGTGCCAGATACAATAGCGCGGTAAGAGGGGAGAGCCGCTGATTTTGGCCAAAGGCGACAACTCGTCCACCACGCCGGGGTCAGCAATCAAGGGCAGACAGTCCGGAATGGCCTTTGCAATGTCGTAAGCGATGAGGCAACCTAGGTCGCACGCATGCTGGTGTAGGGCGTTGCGTGTCAACTCGAGCATACGTTCGTTTACCTCATAGACCCCACTCTCCACAGGTTTGGCCAAGCCACCGCGACCGATGACGGCGTTGAAATTGAACGGAACATCCATCTGCTTGAGGGTGTCTATGACCAGTTGCCGACGGTATTCCAGCTGATCCATGGGCTGGTCAAACTGGCCTAATTCGGCAACAGAGTGTTTGATGTTACGGGTGAACAGCATCTGTTCATCTTCAAAAACGGCTATCTTGGTGGATGTAGAGCCGGGGTTGATGCTTAATATGTGGAACATAAATTGATTATTTCTGTAGGAATCAGGTGCAACGGCGCACTAACAATGGAGGCAGGCCAGTGCCAGACTGTTGAATTTGGACATGACATCATCGCCTCTTGACGGGAGGACGACGGGGCATTGGGTACCTTGCAGCATGCAAGCCGTTTCGCCATGGGCAAACAGGGTAATTGCTTTGTAGAACAAGTTGCCGGCTTCAATGTCTGGGAATACCAACGCGTCGGCCGATCCCTGTATGGGTGAGTCGATGCGTTTAACCTGCATGCTGTGCAAGTTGCAGGCCACCTTCAAGTCGAGCGGGCCGTCTACGATGCAAGGTCCAAAGGCTCCGGCCTTCGCTTGCTCTATCAAACTGGCGTAACCAGCAGTGAATGGAAAATGTTTGGCGTTGACCTTCTCTGAGCAGTGTATCAGGGCCACCTTGGGTTGGCTGATGCCAAACTGATGACAAAGCTGTGTAATATACTTGATTTGCATGAAACGCTGTTCTTGTGTAGGGTAGGGTATCACCGCAGCATCGGTGAAGAACAGCAGTTTGTGATAGCCGGGAATGGATGCGGCGGTTACATGGGTGAGCACGTTTCCAGCGGGTAAGATGCCTTTCTCTTTGTCGAGGATGGCTCGGATGACAACATCCGTGCTGATGAGGCCTTTCATGATGAGGTCTACTGTGCCTTCCTTGACCATTGCGACGGCCTTTTCGGCTGCTTCTTGATCATTCGCAGCTTCTATAAACGATAGATGTTGCGAGCACGCCATCAAGGGTTGGCTTTGTTTAACCTGGTCGGTGCAGCCAATCATGACTGCTTCCATCCATCCTTGCTGGATGGCCATGGCGACCGACTGCTGTGTTGATTCGTCGGTTGCACATATAACCGCTGTTCTTTTTCGTACACCTCTTTGGGCCAGCTGACTGGCCATTTCTTTGAAATTTCGAATAGACGACATAGTATCCTCTTTTTGGAAAGTTGGGCCAAAGGTAGATAAATCTTTCCAAAAATCTGTCTGGTTGAGCTATAAAAATATCATTCTTGAAGGGTTACGATTAATAATTGTATTCTTTTTTCGTCCATTCGTCTTGGACAGAAAAGGAAAAGACATTGGCATCTGCTGGTGTGGTACCTTGAAAGAACGAGCCTTTGTATTGCGTAATCTCATTCACTTTGACGGGAACCTCTTCAAAAGTGTGTTCGGCAATGACATCGCCAGATGCGTTTAATGCAGATACCGTGATCTTCAACACATCCGAGGGCGTGTGCGGAAAGGTGAACACGTCAAACTGTCCAGATGCAGCATGCTGTGCATCTGTCACGGTGCGTTCTTCGGTCTGGCGAGAGTTTTTCGCACCAACGCCTGTCATCGCGTTGAATGTTGAGCTGCCACCCGTATAATAGAACTTCATGGTTTTGACCGCTGTTGGTATCGCATCGGTGGTTACCAGTCTGAACATAGCTACGGCACGCTTCATTTCGAGTTGGTAAGACGCATTGCCTCCAACCGTCACCTCTTGACAATAATAAAAGGTGTCGGTCATCTTGTTCTTGGGAAACGAAATCTCTTCGGGCGATGTGATGGTGGCTGATCCGCTGCCACTGTGGGCAATAGCGACAACTTGGTAAGTTCCTGCTGGCAGTGTGACATCAATCTGACCGAAGTGGGTGTCCTTCGTATCTTGGTGAATGTTCTTTACTTTCACGCCATCCTTGAACAGGGCCAAACTGATACGCGTGCAAACTTGCTTGACATCGGTGGCACGCGACATGTCTACGGCTTGGTTGAAAGGAATGTGTTCGAATTGGGCGACATGGAAAGAAAGGTGAAACAAGTCTTTTGCTTCTTGTTCCTCGGTGTTTGTCTCTTCTGCTAGAGATGGCTTTTCACATGCCGACAGGCAGATGGCAGATAGCAACAGGGCGGTTGCCAACATCTTCATCGTTCTCATCATGGTAGGTAGTTTAATGTGAGTTAGTTATATCGTTGGGTGTTATAAACTATTCCTTGGTTATTTCGATGATGCGACTGTGCATGTTTTGATCTGTCAGCGCACGAATTCCCACCTTCATGAGATAATCGCCTGTGTAAACCTTTTCGTGGGATGGAAGGGCAGATGACTGTCCGGGACCCGTCATGATTTCTTTGATGCGGTAGAGGGCTTGTGCATCCAGGCCTTGCAAGCGGATGGGTAAAATTATCTCCTTGTAGCGTGGATGAATGTCGTAAGTGAACAAGAGGGCGTGGTCTTTGGCATCGTTAACGCGCATGAACGCACAATGTTCCGTGTCATAGGGTGAAACCAGTCGATACAGGTTGGGAGAAAAGATGACGGGTTTCAAACGATTGAATTCGCGGATGGCCTGTTTACAATAAGCTAACTCGTCCTCTTTCAAAGTCTTGAGGTCGATGTCAAAGCCTAACTTGCAAGAGAAAGCCACGTCTACCCTAAACTTGATACTGGCCTTTCGGTTCCAGTTGGTGACATGGGCGCACATCACTTTTGAAGGCATGAATTGGGAGAATCCCCACTGGATGAATAAACGTTCGACAGGATCGGTGTTGTCTGAGCACCAAAACTCAGTAAAGTATTTCAAGCCTTCAAAATCACATCGGCCCCCTCCGCCCGAACACATCATCATGCGCAAGTCAGGATATTTGTGCTGTATTCTTGCCAACACCTTGTACAAGCCTCGCACGTAGTCAATATACAGGTTGCCTTGGTTCGCCTTCAAGTAAGGCGAATAGCAGTTGGTGATGGGCGAATTGCAATCCCATTTGAAGAATTTGAGTTCCGGATTTTCTTGCATCAACAGGTCTATCACCCCAAAGACATGATCTTGTACCTTGGGGTTTGTCAAATCCAAAACCAGCTGATTGCGGAAATAATAGGTTTCTCGGTTGGGGAGTTTCAAAATCCAATCGGGGTGTTTTTCAGCCAATTCGCTCTTGGGATTCACCATTTCAGGTTCCACCCAAATACCAAACTCAACCCCTGCTGCACGAGCATTTTTAACTAAAAAAGGCACACCGTTTGGCAGTTTGTCTTTTGTTACTTGCCAATCACCCAATCCAGCCTTGTCGTTCTTGCGCGGATACTTGTTGCCGAACCATCCATCGTCAAGCAAAAACAAGTCTACACCCAGATCCTTGGCCTCATGGAACAGGGCGGTCAGCTTGGCTTCATCAAAATCGAAGAAGGTGTTCTCCCAGTTGTTGAGCAACGTCATGCGGTCTTCTTTGCCCTTAAATATCTGATGTTTGATCGCCCAACGCTGGAAGTTGCGGCTTCCTTCACCTGCGCCCTGCTGACTCAAGGTAAAGATAAATTCTGGTGTGCGGAATACTTCTCCTTGCTTGAGCAAATAACGTGAAGCGTCTGGATTGATACCACTAATGATGCGCAGTTCGTTGTCTTGATCCACTTCAAAGGTAAATCTAAAGTTGCCGGTCCAGGCTATCGTACCCATCAGCACCGTGCCCTGGTTTTCTTGAACCGGTGTTCCCAATCCAATCTGGAAGAAAGGTGGGGTGAACATTGATGCGCGTGAACCCAACCGAGTGTCGATTACCTTTTTACCATATAGCAGTGGGGCCTCGGACATCTTCATTTCTTTGGCCCAATCACTGCCAAACTCTGTTAGAAAATATTGGTTGGCTTCAAAATAAAGCATCGATGAGGCATATCGACTGATGTAGACTTGTCCTCGCTCTTTATGTGATATCTCAGCAAACTGTTTGATGACATCCTCCTCGGGGTAGGCAATGTAATGCAAGACGACCTGTACCGGATACACTTCATCGCGCAACCTCACGATAGTTTCTTGTCCGCCATCCGTGATTTTCGTTTCGTGAGAAACATATTTGAGTACCGACGTTGGATTGCCATCTGCATGTCGAATCTCGAATGCAGCATCATAAAAGTCTTCTGTTCCTAAAACAGGATAGGCCTCATTGCCTTTGATCAAACTTGAAGTGGTTTGCGCGCGCGGCATGTCCAGTAATTCTAAATCTACTGCATCCGACAGTTTCTCGCCCAGATAGGTCTGGTACAGTCTGCCGTCGTCTTTCACTTGCAGCACCAGTTGCACGTTGCGGGTGGCAATGGATAAGTTGATTTTTGCTAACCCTGTACTTGTCTCCGTTAGCAGTATGCATAGGAGGAATATTACTCTTTTCATGTTGTTTTCATGTTATTTGGTGTTTTCAAGTGCTAAGGTACTATAAAAAAGAGTGATTTCAAAATTTTTTTGTGTCGAAAACACTCCATCTTGTACTTCTATTTTGAATCAACAATCAATAAATCTACAAATCTTCATCCTCTGTTTGATTTTGGCTTTTCGTCAGGTTTTCTTTTCAGTTTGCTTGTTTTCCTCCTCCGTCAGTTCCTTGTCCACCATCACCAGAGCTGATGTGATCAGGGTACAGGTGCCCAAAAGAGTGGTGAGAATGAAAAAGCGACGGTAGCCAAGGGCTTGCTGAAGCGAACCAGAGAGCATCATGGGAATCATGACTGACACGGTGACCAGTGACATGCACAGGGCATAGGTGGACACTCGTTTCACCTCACTGTAGTACACAAGGTAATGCAGGTAGGCGCACAAGCCGAATCCACAGGCCACTTGGGTGATGAACGCGCAGCACGCTATCCAGCCGAGGTTCGCTGGTAGGGCATAGCTGAGATAGATGTAGAAGAGTGGGGGAATGCATGTGGCAAACGCCATGAGGGGGAGTGCATTGCTGAATCCAACCTTTCGGAGAAGCCAGATGCCCAGCATGCCACCGATGATGAGTCCGAAGACGGCTACCGTTCCTTGTACATAGCCAAACTCTTGCGGCGATAGTGCCAGTCCGCCGCTGCTTCCTAAGTCGAGCATGAACAAGATGGAAACAGGCGTAAGCAGCGTACAGGGCAGCAGAAACATGCTCAGGAAGAGGATGCCCGGCCACGAACTCGGGGTTCGGATGAGGTCGGCACTGGTGTTCAGGCAGGCGTAGAACATGTCGGACACTCGTATCTTTCGCTCTCTGTCAGCGGCACCCGACTGTGGAATCATGAAGATGTGCCACAGTAGCACGGCGGCAAGGATGCCACTGAGACAGTAGCATGCCGTGCTCCATGACCTGCGTATGTTTCGGGTTATCACCTCCAAGTTGCCACCTATCATCACGATGATGCCCAGTACCACCAGCATGGACAGTAGGTAGAACGTAAGTTTGAAGAGACGAAGGGACGAAGTGCGGTGATGTTTGATGGCCTGTAGACTGAATTTGTCGATGGCAATGTCGTGAAAAACATGAGCAATGGCCATCACCCCAAGGCACATGATGCTGCCTTCCAACCACCACGTACCATTTAGGGCATACACCATGCCAGCCATGGAGAGGATGATTAGCGCTTCAGAAAGCAGTATCCATTGGCGGTTGCGGTGGCCTGTCTGCACGAAGATAGATAGCACGGGACGCATGGCGACTGGCAACATCAACCAGGCAATGAAGAAAGTTGCCGCTCCGTTGTCGACTCCCATTCGCTTGAAAATCACGAGAGGAAAGATAAAAAGCATCACAAACGTGAAACCTTTGAAGAGGTATAGCGTTGGCATCCACTTCCAGGGAACCTTGACTTCATTGTTGAGGTCCAGGGGAGAGTTGAATATGTGATGACAAATCATTTTCATCCCGAGTTGATTGGAGCTATTCGTATCTGCAAGTTGTTATTGGGAGTTAAGGGGAGTTAGTGGGAGTTAACTGGAGTTATCGGACATTACCTTATATTATATAGTCTGATGCAGTGGGCGTTTGGAAATTTTCCTTTACCTAACAAGCATTTGTTCGTTATCTCTCATTAACTCCCACCGGCTCCTACTAACTCCTATTAACTCCGGCTTACTTCCAATTACTCCTGTTTACTCCCAGTCATTCGTACAGTTTTTCGATGGTGGCGTGGTGGTAATAGTGAGTTAAGATCTCATCGTAGCCATATCCATCTTCACCCATCACGGCGGCACCTATTTGACAAAGTCCCACGCCGTGACCCCATCCAGCTCCAGTGAGGACAAACCTTTGTGGTACGCCATCAACCACATTCTCCTTGTCAACCACGAAGGCTGAACTGTACAAGTGTGATTCCGACAGCGTTCTTCTTATCTCTAATTCCTTGCCTATGGTGAAGGTCAGTTCGCTTCCAACGATTTTCAGGCGGGCTATGCGTCCGCTCTTGCCTCGCTTCAGCGGCACCAAGTCCAGAATATCCCCAAAGGTCATGTTTGTCTTCTGCTCAATGAGCGCTTTCAGCTCCGTTTGGGTGTAGCTCACTTTCCATCGATAGAAGTCGGCAGTCTCTTGGTCATAGTCGTTCAATACCTGCGAGAGAATCTTTTTGTCAGTGGTGTGGCAGAAGGCTTCGGGTGCCGAGCGTATCCATTCTTCGGCATTTTTCTCCACCGTCAGGTCGATGAGAGGCTCGGCTTTACCTTCCAGTTGTTGACGGTTGTCGCGTATGGCTTCCAGATAAGATTTATGCTCATCTTCCCAACAATACTCATACTCTTCGCTGATGCCGCCACAACATTTGCTAAAGCGAGCGTCGCATATCTCGCCCTCCGACAGCAGAATCTGCCCTCGTGTGCGGCGGATGGCGGTGGCCACGTTGGGACTTGTCTCCTTTGTGATGCCCTGATATCGCTGACAGTGGTCGTCTGCACACACATCGAAGAGCGTGTGATCTTCTCGGTCGTACCACTTAATCAACTCGTCGTCTTTCCGAATGAACGAGAAGAAGCTGTTCGCCGACTCTTTCAGGTTGCGGCGTTTCTCCATCTGAGCCAGCAGCCAACTGCGTGAGATGACGGCATGTGCCTTCAGTAGTTCAAGCGAGGCCGTGGCGCTCATCTCGCTGGAGATGACACTCTCGAGGTAGGTTTCTACCGGCAGCTCGTTGATGGCGCATATCTTTTCGCTGTCCACGATGAGGCGCAGCACGCCTGGGAAGGTCTGCGACTCTTTGCGTTCCCAGTGGAAGTTGATGCCGATGGTCACGTCGTCAAGCGTGAACGACGCGTCAACTTGATGGGGCGTAAACGTCAACTCACGGTAAGTATTGCCATTCCAACCGATGCCGCCTTCGTGGAAGCGCACCGTTTGTTCGCCCGACACCACCTCACCTTTGGCCAAATAGGGCTTATTGAGCGTGAAACGTATCTCCTCTGCACTGACGATTCCTACTGACACGCTGGGTTCTTGGTGATTCTCAATGGTTGCGAAGGTGGGCTGTTTTGCGCTTGAGGCTTTCGCCAGGCGGTCCAACACCTGTTGCATGTCCTGCTGGGAGATGCTCATCTCGCTTAGAATGTGATCGAGTTGTGCGGCCGTGAGCCGTTCAAAGTCTTCTTTCCGAGGTGTGATAATCAGTCCGGCCATGTCTAAGGCACCGGGACTGATGAGCATTTGGTCTGCCCCCTCAGCGAAGTAGCAGTCGGGGCGGTGCTTCTTTCTGGGGAATACCACCGAAACATAATCGTCATCCTGTCGCCAAGCCACGATGTTCATCATGGGTTCCGTGTCACCTTCGTGCAGGGGAAGGGCCCGATACAGTTCGCGGAAGAGCTTTTCACCTGCCTTGGCTGAGCGGCACTTGATGGCGAAGGCGTGGCACGGATATGCCTTCACCACAGCCAGTTGGTCGTCTTCACTCAGCGATATCACAGGCTCTAAGGAGTGTGCAAGCCGTTGCCATGCCTGCTGTAGAGGCAGGACGCAGCTGCTGCCGCCTTGGAAATGGGCATGATCGGGGGCCGATGCGCCACATCGGGGACCGTTGTAGAACACCATCAGCTCGGGAAAGTAATCCAGCAGCTTGTATATTTCAGCATAATGCGGGGCTATTTGTTGGGGTTCATGCCTCCGAAGTGGGATGGTATAATGTTCGGGCAGGATGGGGAAAGGATTGATGAGTAATTCAAAATCCTTGTCAATTGTCTTCGTCATCTGCTCTTCCGGTCGGTTTTTCTCGCAGAGGAAGCAAGGGCGGGCGGCCAACGATTTGTGGTCAATCTTGGCACCCGTTGACACCATTCGTGCTGGATTGAACTGAATGGTGAAGCTGTTGTCGCCCAAAAGTAGCTGTCGGGTTCCCACTTGTTTGAGTTCTCTGAACCGCTGATGGGCACTTTCCCAAACCTCCAGTTGGCGGTTGGTGAACCGGTGCAACTGGCTCTCTACTATGCTTTCGCTCTTTCCGCTCACCATTTGGCGTCGTGCCTGAATCTCCAAGGTGCGCAGTCGGTCTTTGTATTGGTTGTTCTGGTTCTGTTTCTCCACGCTCAAGTCATGGTCGCTGTTGCCATTCCATCGCCGACAGAGATACAACTCTTCGAAGATACGCCCTATCTTGTATTTGCGTGAGAAGAGCAGTCCCAGCGCATAGTCTTCGCCATAGCTGGTGTTGGGTACCTGTATCTGTCGTAACAAAGGTGTGAAAAAGGCTCTGGGAGCTCCAAGCCCATTGATGCGAAGAGCATTGTTTGGGCCATTCTCATCTGTCCATTCGCTATGACTGATAAGGCCAGGTGGTATTGTTTGCAGATTGAAGTCGCACAGGCGGTAGCTGCCTATCATCATGGCGGCTCCTTGCTCATAGAAGGCGTTTATTAAGCGTTGCAGTGTTTGTGGCGACGAATATAGGTCGTCGCTGTCCAACTGTACGGCGAACCGTCCGCAGCGTTCGTCGTTTACGGCCATGTTCCAGCAACCGCCGATGCCCAGGTCGGTACGCTCGGGGATGAGGTGAATCAATCGTTCATAAGTGCGAGTCAATTCCTCTACGATGTGCGTAGTGTCATCTGTTGAATGGTTGTCTACCACGATTACGTTGAAAGGAAATGTCGTTTGTTGTGCGAATGCCGACTTGATAGCATCAGAAATTGTCTTTTCGCGGTTGAAAACAGGGATAATTACCGAAGCTTCAAACTCGAAGTCCTGCTCTTCAAAATCAGGTCGGTTATATGCCGTGGTGTCTATCTTTGCACCCAGTGTGGTCAGGTGTGCCGTGGCTGCGTGTTCCATCTCCGTTTGCGCCTCCCGATTGTTCGGGTCCACATAGTCAAACTGCTTTTCTCCACTCAGTCGGTTGTCTACCTGTTGCTCGGTATAAAGCATTTCGTCGAGGTGGAAGATGGTACCTTGCGTGCTGAGAAAGAGGCGCAGGTCGTAGAATCCGGCATACAAGTAATCGTCCCTGTCGGCTTGTTCTGCGAATGCCTTGCAGGTCTCTGTCTTCAGCAACAGCAGCTGTCCGAAATTAAAATCATCTCGGATGCTCCCCTCCTGGTAATCAATCACGGGATGCGGCTGCCGCTTTCCGTTCACACTGACGTAGTGGTCGCTGTACACGCAGGTGGCATTAGCGTCGACTGCCACGCGCAGCCACCGGTCCATGGCATGAAATCCCAGCGTGAATGGTGTGGCCTTCCTGCTGAGAAGGATATAATCGGCAGAAGCCAATTGGGCCATTTTCCTCATCGTTTTGGATGACGTGAGGCGGTCAATGCGGACTAAGGAACAGTCGTGAGGAACTTCGTTTTCATTCGTGAACTGTTCCGAAACCATCAGATAAATTTGTCGTACACACTTGCTTTGTCGCAAGTCGTGAAGGGTGTTTTCCATCACGGCGATGTCGTCGCACGGTAAGAAGCAGTCTATATTTTCTCTCATTATTTTGGTTTTTACATGAACGGATTTGGTTTCTGAGCGAGATAAGCTTGTGCTCTTGTTTGTAATTGTTGAGGCGTAGCCTGTTTTATGCAAAGTTAGTGCAAGCCGAAGACAAAGGAAGTTTACTTACTTTGTTGAGCCGCAGCCTATCTTATGCAAAGATAGTGCAAAAAGCCCACAAAAAGAAATGAACAACCTACTTTTTTACCGTCCGCCTTTCTGACTATCAATGAAGTGTTGAGTTGACGGCATCCGTTTGTGAATCATCATCGTGTTGGATGATGAATATTCTTGACAATCAACCTCTCTATATTTTGCGTTTTTGCCAACAAACGGGTAGTAAGGCGCAAATACGAGAAATATGAGCGATTTTAAGAAGTTGTTGACAATCAAATTCTTATGTATATTTATCCCTGTTCGTCCCCCGCTATTCACGCACTTTTTCGACAAAAGCAAAGCTATTGGCATTCAATTCACATGCTTTTGAACCTCAATAGCATGCTTATTGTGCTTCTTTAGCGATGCTTTTTAACCCCTAAAATGCCCGTTTTGAAGTTGAAAACGATTTTTCTTGCCTCCCAAATCGTTCTTTTGCTCCTGGTAAGCCTATTGATTTTTTCTAGAATATGCTTTTTTATGGGGCGATTTTGACCATAAATTTGATAAAAAATAAGGACAATTTGTAGGGTTGTGATATATCGCTTTCCGCGCAAAAAAACGGTTTCATTTGTAGGGTGGCATAATCATCCAACATCTGCCATCTTCGCTTTTTCATCTTTTGCAGAATTTATTCTTTGGCTGTTTAGTCACGCAAAATTCGCAGAAACAACAGATTTTTTGCGTGAATCAGGGTTGTAATTTTCGTTTTTATATATTAGGTGTAGGATGTTCCAGGCTTTTTGTGTACCTTTGCAAAGATAGTGCGAGCAGAAAGCAAAGCAAGTATTACTTACTTTGCAGCGGCGAAGCCTGTCTTCAGCAAAGTGCAGGTGGCGATTTAACAAACAAGATCAAAAATGGAAACTGGTAAGAAAAAGCTGTTGGGAATGACGCTGAGCGAACTCAAAGAGGTAGCTCAGACGTTGGGAATGCCTTCGTTCGCAGGCGGACAGATGGCTAAATGGCTCTACCAGCGGCAGGTGACGAGCATCGACGAGATGACTGACATCTCTAAGTCGAACCGTGAACGGCTGGCCGAAGAATATGAAGTTGGCTGCATGGCGCACATCGATGCGCAGTATTCGAAAGACGGAACCATCAAATATCTGTTTCCAACCGCCTCGGGAAAGTTTGTAGAAACCGTGTTCATCCCCGATGACGACCGCGCCACCCTGTGCGTGTCCTGTCAGGTGGGATGCAAGATGAACTGCCTGTTCTGTCAGACTGGCAAGCAGGGGTTTGAAGGTAATCTGACCTATGCCGATATCCTCAACCAGGTGTACTCACTGCCCGAACGCGACAGGCTGACCAACATTGTGTTCATGGGTCAGGGTGAACCGATGGATAATTTGGACAATGTGCTGAGGGTAACGCAGGTGATGACCGCCGATTACGGCTATGCCTGGAGTCCCAAGCGCATCACTGTGAGCAGTGTGGGCGTGAAAGGCAAGTTGAAACGCTTTCTGGATGAGAGCGATTGCCATGTGGCCATCAGTCTGCATTCGGCCTTGCCCGAGCAGCGCAGCATGTTGATGCCCGCAGAAAAAGGTATGCCCATTGAGCAGATTGTTGATCTATTGCGCGGCTACGACTTTGCTCACCAACGCCGGTTGTCGTTCGAATACATCGTCTTTGGCGGACTGAACGACACGCCGATGCACGCCCGCAGAATTATTGACCTGCTGCGTGGACTGGACTGCCGCGTCAACTTGATACGCTTCCATCAGATTCCGAACGTGCCATTGAAAGGTGCCGACGAGCAGACGATGGAAAACTTTCGCAACTACCTCACTTCGCATGGCGTTTTCACTACCATCCGGGCCAGTCGTGGGCAGGACATCTTCGCAGCCTGTGGCCTGTTGAGTACGGCTAAAAAAGTTGGTGCATGAGCAGGCTTAGTTGGGTAGTTGCCCTTGCTGCCACGCTGCTCTTGACAGCCTGCCGGCAACAACAACGCCCGCTGCCCGCTGCCTCGGCGAGCCCTTACGAGGTTCTGGTGATGGGTGATGCCGACAGTTTGGTGAGCCACATGTTGTCGGTGCCGATGCCGGCACTGCCACAAAGTGAGCCGATGTTCAACGTTCGGCAGGTTGATCCTGCTCGGTTCAAGGGAAAGTTGTTGCTGGCGCGCAATGTTGTGGTGGTGAGGCAGAACCGAAAATGGCTTGGCAAGCCCTCGCTCCACATCGAGCGCGACCGCCATGCGCGACCGCAATTAATGGTCTATGTTGACGTGGGGTCGGCCGACGACCTGAAGCAATTCATCGCCACGAACCAACAACGAGTGAGGCAGCTGCTGGTGACCAACGAATATCTGTCGGCCATTCTCCAGCTCCAGCGAAAGCATTCCGTGCGAGGTGGAAGGCTCATCGACTCGATGTTCCACCATACGGTGCTGCTACCTGCGGACATGACCTACCACAAGGTGGGCAAAGACTTCCTCTGGGTGTCCAACAATGCGGCGCAGGGCATGCAGAACTTGTGTGTCTACACCCTAAGCGGAATGGATGACCAGTCAGCCGAACGCATGGACAGTGTGCTGAAGGCGAACATGAAAGGCGAGACCGACCGCATGTACATGCGCACCGTGGCCCGCTCCATGACACAAGAAAACGTCAGAATCGGCAGACAGTCATGCCAGCTGCAGCGTGGACTGTGGGAGATGGTGGGCGACGCTATGGGCGGTCCGTTGGTGAGACGCATCGTCAAAGACAGCGTAGCCGGTAAGTCACTGGTACTCGATGCCTTCGTCTATGCGCCCGAAATGGGTAAGCGCAACAAGATGCGTGAGATGGAAGCGGTACTGCTGACCGTGAAACGAAAATAAAGATAGGGGGAGAGAAGACAGGTCACAGCCGTCACTCATGGTCCCCATGATATATAAACAAATTCTCTTATGAACAACAGAAAAATTCGTGTGGCTCTTACACACGGTGATACGAACGGTATCGGATATGAACTAATTTTTAAAACTTTCGCAGCTCCAGAGATGTTAGAGCTCTGCACGCCCATCATCTATGGGTCGCCCAAGATTGCTGCTTACCACCGAAAGGCGCTGGACATCCAGGCCAACTTCAGCATCATCAATACGGCTGATGAGGTGTGTGACGGTCGCATCAACCTGATGACCTGCTTTGATGACGAGGTGAAAGTGGAGTTGGGAACCCCTACGGAAGAGTCGGGACAGGCGGCAGTGCGTGCCCTCGACCGTGCCATGACCGATTATCGGGAAGGGGTTTACGACGTGCTGGTGGCGGCTCCCATGAGCGCCGATGGCATTAAGTTTGGCAACCTCACATTCGATAGTTTGGAAAACTATCTCCAGACTTGTTTGGGAGAGGGGAAGAAAACCACCACATTGTACCTGAACGACTTCATGCATGTGGCCATGGTGGCCGACGATCAACCTCTGAAATCGGCCATGGAGAACATCACGTTGGAAAACATTGTTCACAAGGCAGCTATCCTGTACCTCACCTTGAAGCGTGACCTGCGTGTCGCCAATCCGCGCATTGCAGTGCTGGGTCTTAATCCGAAGGCTGATGGGGCAGAGGAGCAGGAAATCATTCGTCCGGCCGTTGCCAAGCTTTCGGATGCTGGCATGTGCGCATTCGGTCCTTATGCGGCCGAGACGTTCTTTGGCTCCAACGAATATGATACGTTCGATGGCATCTTGGCCATGTATCACGACCAGGCCATGTTGCCTTTTAAGACGCTGTCGCTGGAAGAGGGTGTGAGTGCCATCGCCAACCTGCCCATCGTATGCACCAAAACCAATTATACACCAATGTTCGAGGTGCCCGGTCAAGGCATCGTCAACGAGAATCCGTTCAGGCAAGCCGTTTATCTGGCTATCGACATCTACCGCAATCGACTCAGTTATGATGAGCCGTTGAAGAATCCGCTTCCCAAGCTCTATCATGAGCGTCGCGAGGAACGTGACAAGAGCCGATTCAATGTGTCCAAGCGTCAGGCGAGGGGCGACCAGCAGGGTAGTCAGCCAAGGAAAGATGAAAAGTAAATATCAGAATGGCTTCTTCATTTTTGGGATAGTCATTCTCGTCATCATGATTACCCAACTCGATTTCGCCGAAGTGTGGAACGGGTTGACCCATGCTGGCTATTGGTTTTTTGCCATTGTAGCCCTGTGGGCGGTGTTGTATGTCTTCAATACCGCAGCTTGGTACCTAATCATCCGAAGCAGTGAGTCCGTCTATCCACCGCAAGAACTGACAAATGGTGATGTCGACGCAGCTCGGAAGCCTGTGAAGAAGGTGGGCTTTTGGTGGCTCTACAAAATTACCGTGTCGGGGTTCGCACTCAACTACGCCACTCCTGGTGGCCTGATGGGTGGCGAGCCTTACCGCATTATGGAACTATCACCACGGATTGGAGCCGAGCGAGCGTCGTCATCGGTGATTCTATATGTGATGACGCACATCTTCACCCATTTCTGTTTCTGGGCTGTCTGCATCGTGCTGTACCTGCTCACGCAGCCCATGTCCGTTAAGATGGGGCTGTTGTTGGCTGCCGCAGCTGTGTTTTGTGGACTGGGCATCTGGTTCTTTCTGGTGGGGTATCAAAAGGGATTGGCAGTACGTATGATGAATGTACTGCGCCACATACCCTTTGTTAAGAAGTGGGCACAGCCTTTCGTGGAAAAGCATAGGCAGCAACTGGACACCGTAGACCGACAAATTGCGGCCTTGCACCAGCAAAATCCCAAGACTTTCTTGTCGGCCGTGGGGTTGGAAATGGCATGTAGGTTCTTGTCGGCACTGGAGGTGATGTTCATCCTCATGGTGTTGATGCCACATGTAGACTATCTGCATTGTGTGCTGGTTTTGGCGTTCACATCGCTGTTTGCCAACTTGTTGTTCTTCATGCCCCTGCAATTGGGTGGTCGCGAGGGCGGCTTCCTGATGTCAGTATCGGCCTTAGGCATGACGGCCAGCGCGGGTATTTTCGTGGCTCTGCTGGTCAGACTGCGTGAGTTGGTGTGGACAGGCATCGGACTGTTATTCATCAAGATCAACGAACGGAAGGGTCAGGCTCCGGAGAAAGGCAATCCTTAACCCACCAGATGGAGGGGCAGACTGATGATTGCTATATAATAAGGTGGAACGACCGCACGTAAAAACTCAGTCATCCTTGCGGCTATCTCGAATAAATTGTTTAATTTTGTCAACCAATGAACACATCAGAATTGCAGAAAGTAAAGCAGCGTTACAGCATTGTTGGCAACTCCGACGGGCTGAACCATGCGCTGGATGTGGCCCTTCAGGTCGCACCCACTGACCTGTCGGTCTTGATTATTGGGGAGAGTGGCGTAGGAAAAGAAATCGTTCCGCGCGTCATTCACGATCATTCACCCCGAAGACGAGAGCGGTATTTTGCAATCAACTGTGGCTCTATCCCTGAAGGAACCATCGACAGCGAATTGTTCGGACACGAGAAAGGATCGTTTACTGGCGCCATTGGCGAGAGCGAAGGCTATTTCGGCATAGCCAACAAAGGCACCATCTTCATGGATGAGGTGGGCGAATTGCCACTGGCTACGCAGGCTCGCTTGCTGCGTGTGCTGGAAACCGGCGAATATATTCGCGTGGGCGGACAAGAGGTTCGCAAGACTGATGTGCGTATCGTGGCAGCCACCAACGTGAATATGACGAAGGCTATCAGCGTGGGAAGGTTCAGGGAAGACTTGTATTACCGTCTCAACACCATCCCCATCAAGATGCCTCCCCTACGCGATCGTGGGGAAGACGTGCTCTTGCTGTTCCGCTTGTTCTCGATGCAGATGGCCGAGAAATATCGACTGCCAAAGATTAGTCTCACCGAAGACGCCAAGCAACTGATGCTGAGTTATAAGTGGCCAGGCAACGTGCGGCAGCTGAAGAATATCACCGAGCAGATGTCGGTGTTGGTGAAAGACAGGGAAATCAACGCACAGCTGTTGCAGCAGTTCATCCCACGCGACCCCGAAAGCACGCAACTGGCACCCATCTCGCCACAAGGATCGCACAGCTACGAGAGTGAGCGCGAGATACTGTATAAAATATTATACGAACTAAGAGGCAACGTGAGTGACTTACGACGGGATTTGAACAGTCTCAGAAAGCAACTCGATGAGGCGCAACAGCACAGTGTTGGTGTGGCTTATCAAGGACAGGTGCATGCATTGGATAATAAGTTGGCGGGATACACCAATATTCCCCATCAGCCTCAAGTGACTGCACCGCTGACAACCGTACGGCCATCGGCCGACCCAGAGGACGTCATCGTGGAGGAAGTGACCGCCCCAGAGAGTCTGAACTTGAACGACCTTGGGCGGAAAATGGTGGAGAAGGCTCTCGAACGTAATGGCGGCAACCGCAAGAAAGCCGCACAGGAACTCGGCATTTCTGACCGTACGCTGTATAGAAGAATTAAACAATATGGACTGGACAAGAGTTGACGGTATGGCAACAAGAAGATATCACCACACACGCGGCATCCTTATCATCAGTCTTGTTGTAAGCTGTGTGCTCATGGCTTGCTCAATCAGCTATAAGTTTAATGGTGCCAGCATCGATTATACCAAGACCAAGAGCATCCAAATCGTAGACTTCCCCATACGAAGTAGTTATGTGTGGGGACCGATGGGGCCGATGTTTAACAACGAACTGAAAGACGTTTTCGCCAACCACACCCGTCTACAGCAGGTGAGGCGTAATGGCGACCTGAAGATAGAAGGCGAGATTGTGTCGTACACGCAGCGCAACAAGTCGGTTTCCAGCGAAGGTCATTCGGCACAAACCGAGCTGACTCTCACGGTGAACGTGCGCTTCACCAACAACGTCAACCATACGGAAGACTTTGAAAGACAGTTCTCATCCGCTAAGTCGTACGAGACAACGCAGAACCTGAACTCGGTACAAGAAGAATTGGTATCGCAAATGGTGAAAGACCTTGCAGACCAAATTTTCAATGCAACCGTAGCCAACTGGTAACTTCAAGCAATCAACAACCTACAGATGGAACTGACCCGACTGATACAACATCCAGAAACGATGGACAAAGAGACGCTCTACGACCTGAGAAGTCTGCTTGCCCTTCACCCGTATTATCAGACGGCAAGGTTGCTGATGTTGCAAAACCTGTATCTTCTGCACGATCCTTCGTTTGATGAAGAACTGCGGCGAGCCGCCATTTATCTCACCGATCGGAAGGTTCTCTTCAATCTCATCGAGGCGGCGCATTATCAACTCAAGCGGGCGGATAAGGATAAACAGAATCCACAAAATCAACCTGTGGATGACGACCGTACCATCTCGCTGATTGACAACTTCCTGGAAACCATTCCAGCCGATGAAGAGGAGACCAGCAAGAAGCGCAAGCCCACACCAGCAGATGCTGCCGTTGACTATGTGGCTTACCTCATGGAGGTGGAAAATAGCGAGGAACAGCAGGAGTCGTCACCCTCACTACACCTCAAAGGGCAGGAACTCATCGACAGCTTCATAGAGAAAAGCGGCGATGGGCGCATCCAATTGAGCGACACGCCCGAATATCTTCCAGAACTGCAAGAGGAAAACGAAAACACTGAACCGGATGAGGGATACTTCACCGAGACACTGGCCAAAATATACATCAAGCAGGGGAGATATGAACAGGCATTGGAAATAATTCAGCGATTAAATTTGAATTATCCAAAAAAAAATAGTTACTTTGCAGACCAATTACGTTTTTTAGAGAAATTAATATTAAACAATAAAATAAACAAATAAGAAAATGATGTACACATTATTCGTTGGACTCATCGTTCTTGCATCCTTGTTGATGGTGGGAATCGTATTGATCCAAGAGTCAAAAGGAGGCGGTTTGGCTTCCAACTTCTCATCTTCAAACGCTATCATGGGCGTTAGAAAAACGACCGACGTCATCGAAAAAGCTACATGGGGTTTGGCCATCGCCATGGTCGTCTTGAGCGTAGCATGCGCCTATGTGGCTCCTCACTCAGCCAGCAGTCAGAGTGTGTTGGAGAAGACCGCTACAGAGACACAGACCACCAACCCGAACACAACGCCTGGATTTGGTGCCAGTCAGCAACAATCTCCCGCAGCTGGTGGACAAGCAGCACCTGCAACACAGGGAACGCAGTCTGCACCCGCAGCTCCAAAAGCTCCGGCAAAACCGGTAAAGTAGAAAATAGATAAAAAATAGGGGATTTGTTTGGTAGGATCAAATAAATCCCTTATCTTTGCACTCGCTTCCAAGTGAGGAGGCAAGTTTTTTATACATGGTGGCCGTAGTTCAGTTGGTTAGAGCGTCAGATTGTGGTTCTGAATGTCGTGGGTTCGAGTCCCACCTGCCACCCACCACACAAACAAGCGGAAAGCCCGATAAGTAAAGGCTTTCCGCTTGTTGCTTTTATGACAAGCAACTTTCAAAAGTAACTTTCAAAAATGGAAAGTAGCAAGTAAATGTTGTATAAATGTTATATGATTAAAACTAATAATTTGAACAAACTTGCTTTGTATATCATGACTGGTCATCATATTGAAGCCTATTGATGTAACTATCCTATTGGTTTTGATATGTCTATGCGCAACCCGAGAGCGTTGACAAGGCGGAAGAATAGTCCTACTCCAGGCTCAATCAATCCGTTTTCTATTTTTGATATGTATGACTTGGTCGTGCCTGCTTTTTCTGCCAATTCGGTTTGCGTCATTTTTGCTTCCTTGCGTGCTTGTAAAAGCACTTGCGAAGCATAAAAAGCCTTTGCCTCATTTTCAAACTGTAAACGTTGCGGTGTACCCTCCTTGCCGTATTTTGCATCCAGCACGAGGTCGTAGTCTTCAATCTTGTGGTTGTTTGTCTTCATAATATGCCTCCTTTATCTTTAGTGCTTTTTCTATTTCTTGTCTGGGTGTTTTCTGTGTCTTTTTTTGAAAGCCGTTGAACAGCACCACGATTTGTCCGTTGTCAAAAATGAAGAATACACGGTAGATATTGCTCTCGTATTCAATTCGCAATTCAAACAATCCATCTCGGATTACTTTGACAAACTTTGACGAAAGTCTTTCCTGCGTTTTAAGTAGCTGCAAGGCGTAGTCTATCTTTCGCTGTACTTTCTCATCAAGTGTCTGCATGAATGCCTGAAAATAGCCACCGTATGTTCTTATTCGTCTCATACTGCAAAAGTAGTAAAAGTTTCTATATATAACAACTTCTTCTGCTATTTTTTTAGTTTGTATTCAAATTATTAGTCCCCGAAGTCAAGAAATAAATCCATGTCCTTTGTCGGATATGCTTTGTTGAGGTTTACCATGAATCTGTACCAATCATAATTTGACACGACAGCAATGGCATGGACAGCCACTAAATGTTGTTTTAGTCTTGGAAGTCTTACATCCCGTGTGAGTTTTGATGATGTTTGTGTCCACGATTGTCGTTGATGTTCTTGGTTTGCGTCTGTCTACACAACAAGCGCAAAGGTAGCTTGCGAAACGGAAACGGGCTCAATCGGGAAACCCCGTGCCGGTGAACATGTCCATGCCTCCCTCTTGTTCCAAGTAGTTTATCTTACCAACAATAGCCAGATGAACGAACAAATCAACAACAAAGATGATGATGCTCCAAAGTAGCGTGATGGGTGAATATGTCAAGAATGAGACTATGATACCTAAGAAGGACAAGAACAGGATGCCAGAAGTAAGCGTCAGCCATTTTCTTTTTTTCTTATTTTCTGGATGATTTCTTTATCGTATTCTAATTTAAAATCGATGTTTGTTTCTTTCTTTCATGATATTTCCTTCTCCCTGTTGCAAATATAGCATAAAATGATGAGAATTTCAAGTATATAAGTAAAAAACGTAATTGACATTTGGTAGGCTGAAATTCTCCAGATGTCCTTTTTTAATAGCTTTATACCATTTAAAACCTATGAATAAAATCTAGAGGGCGTTAACAAAAAACTGCAATGGCATACAGCTTAAGACCGGTATGATGCAAGGAGAATGCAGATGGATACTGACTCTCCATGACGGGGATGGCCTTATGCTTCGCCATATTTTTGTTTAAAACCATTTTTGCCATAATAAATTGATTTTTATTATCTTCTTGTTCACTAAATCAACATCACGGAATGGCTCAAACAGGAGAAAGTAAATAAAGATTCAAAATCGAAGTGCAAAATTTGTTGGTGTTTGGATTGTACAAAAAACATGAAAAACACCGCGGAGGTTTGCCATGCGGCCGGGGGCGCGAAGCCCCCGAAGAGCACAATCGGCAATACAAAAAAAGCAAAAG